>CAYXDZ010000287.1:0-5055 GCA_964463815.1 uncultured Verrucomicrobiota bacterium
AATGGTTCGTTCGATGGAGGCCATGTCGGTTCAAAGTAGCGGGTCGGACGCGGGCGGACGAGGATTTATTCTTCCGCGTTGTGCCGGGGAAATGCCGTCATTGTTCCAGCTTCCGGGGCGCCCCGGCGGCGAGGGCCGGGCATTCCAAATCACGGAGCGCGAGGCGGCGGCTTGTCAAATCCAAGTCCCGCTTGATACTTCGCCCCATGTCCGGCCTGCCGCTGCTTTACAATGTGGTGCTCAGTCTTTGCGTCGCGGCGCTGGGCGTATGGGTCGGGAGGCGGGCGCACCGGCGCGAGCCGATCTCCGATGCGTCGCATGTCCTGAAACACTCCCCACATCTCTGGGTGGTGCTGGTGCTGCCAGTGCTCCAGCTCGCCTGCCACCTGGCCTTCGTTGCCCGGCCCGACTGGGAATGGCGGCTCCCATATCCGGTCCAGTACTATTACGCACCGGCCGCCTGGGGGGTGCTGATCGGCTGCTTCACTTATTTCGCCGGATTCGGGGGCGCGTTTTTTTGGAAACCCGGCATCCCCAGCGAGGGCAACTGGGTGCCGCCATGCTGCTCCTCCTGGGCGCGATGCAGATGTTTCACCACCAGAGCGCCAAGCGGATCGAGCCGGAGGTTCAAGGCGGGGTCACCACTGCCGAGGGTTACACTTACCAGACCAGCGCGGCGACCTGCGTGCCGGCGGCCACGGCGACCCTGCTGGCCGTGCTGGGTGAGCGGCGGTCCGAGGCCGAACTGGTCGAACTGCTGGGCACCGACATTCATGGCACCTATCCCTCGCAACTGGTCATGGCGATGCGCCGCCTGGGATTTCAAGAAACCACCGTGAGCATCGACCGCGAAGGCCTGGCTGCGGTGCCCACGCCGGCCGTGGTTTTCCTCCGCAACGGCAGCCATTCCGTTACGCTGCTCCGCCTCGACGAGGATTCGGCGACCATCTGGAACCCGGAACCGCCCCAGCCCGGTGGACCGCCGGGCGGCCGCCTGGTGATTGATCGTACCGCCTTTGGCCGCTACTTCGCCGGGGCGTATGCGATCAGTTTCCAGCGCCGGGATTCCCGCAACCTTCAAGCGGGCAGCCTGAACGGCAGTTTTTGATTGAGCCTCCACCCGGCCCCGGCAACGCTCCACGCACCCAGCCCTCCTTATGAATCCGACCCCAGAAAAGACAAAATCCGGCCGCGGTTGTTTCCTCTACGGCTGTCTCTCCCTCGTAGTGCTCTTCATCCTCGTGGTGGCGCTGGCGGTGTGGGGCATAGGCCGTTACATCGGCTCGGCGATTGAAAAGTTCACCGAAGCGACGCCGCAACAGTTCGAGCCGGCGGCCCTGCCCGAGGCCGAAAACCAGGCTTTGCAGGAACGCCTTGAGAGCTTCGCGCGCGATCTGCAACAGACCAACCCGGCGGCGCAACTCGCCCTCGACAGCCGCGAACTGAACGCCGTCATCGCCACCGAACCCAGCCTCGCCGACCTGAAGGACAGTCTCCGCGTGCAGTTCGACAACAACGAAGTGCGCTGCCAGCTCAGCGTGCCGCTCGATCCACTGGCGAACCTCCCCTTCCTCGGCCGGTTGAAAGGCCGCTACTTGAACGCCACGGCCAACGTGCAGGTCGCGCTGGAAAACGGTGCGTTGACCACCCGCTTGGTGAACGCCCAGGTGAAGGGGGTGTCGTTGCCGCCGGGTGCGCTGGCCGAAATCGAGAAGACCCTGCCGTGGGAGGAACTGCGGCAGCGCCCGGAGATTCAGGAACTACTCAACCGCCTTGACTGGCTGAAAATCGCCGACGGCAAGCTGCAACTGGGCACCGGCCAACCCGAGCCTTGAAGTGGTCCGGGTGCGCACAAGCTTACGGAGACGGCGGTTTAACCAGCTGCACCCGACAAGGCGGGCTGACTTGAAGCCGCCATCTTTGAATGATGCGCCTTTCAGGGAGCCGAGTCCGTTGTTACTTTGGGTTCATCGCCACCCGCTTTGATCAGGAACTTCTGGTAGAGGAACGAAGCCACGATGGCGACCACCGCCACGCCGACGAGCGCACCGACGCGGTAGAGCTGGTTCAAGGTGGCGAGGTCGTGGAAGAAGAGCTTGAGCAGCGTGGCACCCAGCAGGCCGATCCCCGCCCAGCGCGCCGGTCGCACCCGACGCAGTAGGCCGATGACCAGCAGCCCAAAAGCGAACAACGCCCAGCCGATGGTGTAGGTCATGTCCCGCGCGAAGTTCCCCCGGAAACTGAACACGAGCGACGCCTCGCCGGGCGCGGTGAAGTAGTCCGCAATCTCGATGTTCATCAACAGAAACGCGAGCACGGCACCCAGCGTGATCAGCAACGGCCGGACGTCCTTGTCGAAGAGCTGGTGCTGCGGCGGGCGCAGCAGTTTCGCGCCGGCGAAGAGCGCGGCGATGACGATTCCGTAGGAGTAGAGATACCAGTTGAGGATGGCGATCTCCGAGCGCGGTTGATAACCGAACACGGCGGGATTCAAACCGAGCCGCGCAAAGGCCACCAGCAGCAAGGCGACGCCGACGTAGCGCAAACCGGAGTGCGGGATGCGGTGAAACAGCCAGAGCAAGGCCATGCCTTCCAAGGCCCACGCGAGGGTCAGCCATTGGCGGTCGAACTGGATCGGGAAAATCAGCGTGATGAAAAGCAGGGCCACGCCGCCGAACCACGCGAGAATTGTGTTGCGTCGCGGGTGATCGGTGGGGATTTGCTTCAACGCAAAGTACAAGCCGCCCAAAGCCGGCAAGGCGAACAGCGCCGGCAAAAGACCCATGACGTCGTTGGGCCACGCGCGCCGCACCAGATCATGGATCAGCCAGAAGTGCAGCGGTCCCGCCGCGGCCGAGGCAACCCACGCGACGACTTTTGAGCCGTCGCCGCGATGGCACAGAAACGGGTAGAGACTGAACACGGCGTAAAAGGCCAGATACCAGCCGAGCGCAAGGCCGGGATCAGCCCCGGTGAAGTGACGAAAGTGCCAGGCGTGTTCGAGAAGAAACGTGCAGCCGAGACCGATCGCCGGCAACCAGCTCAAGTTGAACCCGCGCGCCAAACTGAGCAGCAGCCCGGTCAACACGAGCGCCAGTCCGAACACGGGCGCGGGATTCGCGAGCGGCAGTTTCGCGGTCACGACCAGCAGCAGCAGAAACGGCAGGATGCTGGAGAGGGCGGGGATTTGCTGCTGCACATCAGCGGACTGCCAGCCAGGCGGGAAGAAAGCGGCTTCGTCATCCACGCCAGAGGACTGCTTGCGCGCGAGGATCTTTTTACCGACGAAGATGCCCGCCACTGTGAACACCATCGACATCCCGCCGATCACCACGAGCATTTCCGGCAACCCCGCGAGTTCCGCTGGAATGCGGAGCACCCAAAACAGCGCCACCCCAGCCGTCACCACCAGCACCAACAGAATGCCGGCAATCGAGGCGGTCATAATCGCGAGGCCGATGGCAATGGCATCAATCAGCAGAATGACCGGCCAGATTAGGAACGACACCGACTCGAACTTGAAGATCGGGATCATGGTCAGCACCAGGCTCAACACCGGAAACAATTGCGTCCACAGCGGCACCGGCTCATCGGGATGACGGCGCTGGAGAACCAGCGGAAAGGCCGTGTGGAAAAGCGCAAACCCGAGATACCCGCCCAGCGCCCAGAAGAGCAGCGGCTCATCGACACGCAACCCGGTCCAGATGGCGAGCAATAGAAACGTCACGGCCCCCCCGGCCTGGGCGAGCCAGCGCAAATTGGGCAGCATGGTGCCGTCAGACCGCACCAGCAAGATGGCTTTCGTATAGAGTGCGGCCATGACGAGCACGACCAGATCGGCACCAAACAGAAAGCTGAAGAGGACGCCGGGCCTGGTGCCCGTCGCAGGATCAATAATTAACCATAGAACGAAAACAAAGGTCGCCGCCGGGGGCAGCAAGGTCGCCGCGAGCAGCCAGAGGTTGGTTTGCTCCTTGCGCCGGGCCCACGCGCCGGCGGCGAGATACAGCGCGCAGAAGCCGAGAAACACCGTCATCGCGACGAAGACTTTCTCCGGCGCATAAAAACGTGCCGCCCAACCGAAGAGCATCAACACCGTACCGATCGCGCCCGCCAGATTGAGCCAGTCCCAGCGGCGGACGGAGGCCACCGCGAGCAGGCCAATGTCCAACAACGCAATGTAAGTGAAGAGCGCGAGGGAATTGTCCACACCAGTGTTGATCAGCACGGGCGTCAAAAATCCACCCACCATGCCGAGCACCGCGACGACGAGCGCGTTGGCCCGGACGGCGATCAGGAAGGCCGCGACCGTGATGAGCGTCATCAGCAGAAACGTCGGGACCACGCCAAACAATGGGAATCGATAGACTGCGTGGCTGGCGAACGTGACGGCGTAGAGGATCACCGTGCCGGTGGCGCACAGCGTGTCGGCGGTGATCTTGTAGCGTTCGCGCGGCAAACGCAGACCGCCGAGCAGCAGTCCGAGCCCGGTGATGAAGCCCATCGTCACGCGCAGTGCCGGCGAGATGAGATCGTGATCAAAGGAGTACTTCACGAAGAACGCCGCAGCCAGAAAGAGCGCGAACCCGCCGAGCCAAGCAAACAATCGTACGCCCATGAATTGTTCCCAGCTGAACGGCGTGGCGGATGGGGCGGCGGTTTTCTTTGATTCAATTGAAGCAAAAGTTGGAGCGCCCGGCGCGGGTGGAAACGGTGCTTCCGGTTTCGTCGCGACGAGTGTTGGAAGCGGTGGCGGCACAGCCATAGTAGGCGCACTGACGGTTGGATGGACATTCGCCGGTTCAGGCGTGACAACAGTGCGGGCGGCATCACGGGCGGCGCGCACTTCATCGAAAGTTTCCGAAGGAACATCCGGCGCGGTGGCGAGGCCGGGAGCCACCAATCCTGGCTGCTTGTTTTCGGCGACGGTTCGACCGGCAGGCTCGCGCTCCCGGAGCTGCTGCTCGAGTTGCGCGATGCGGAAGCCGAGTTCCTCCACCTCGCGCCGGGCATTCGACGCTCTCGTCAACGCGATGAAGGGAATCACCAACACCA
>CAYXDZ010000288.1:0-5038 GCA_964463815.1 uncultured Verrucomicrobiota bacterium
GTGATGCCGGCCGCTTCCTCGAACACCATGCGCCGGTCCTCGGGCTTGCTCGAGAGCAACTGCGTGATGTTGCCCTGCGCCATGATCGAGTAGCTCGTGCGCCCGACACCCGTGCCCATGAAGAGCTGCTGGATGTCCTTCAACCGACACGGCGTCTTGTTGATGAAATACTCGGAACCGCCGTCGCGGAAAACGCGGCGCGTGACCGTGATCTCGTTGTAGCTCATGTCCACCCCGGCGGCGCGCAGTTGTTCCTCGTCCACCTCACCCAAGGTCAGGGACACCTCGGCCAGACCGAGCGGCTTGCGCTTGTCGGTGCCGGTGAAGATCACGTCCGCCATCTCGGAACCGCGGAGCGCTTTGGCCGACTGCTCGCCGAGCACCCAGCGGATGGCGTCCGACACGTTGGACTTGCCGCAACCGTTGGGCCCGACAATGGCCGTGACCCCCGGCAGGAAGTTCAGCGACGTCTTGTCGGCAAACGACTTGAAACCCAGCACGGTCAGGTTTTTGAGATACATATCGGGGATGATGAAAATACCATTAGCAGGGGTCTGGCAAGGGCAAAGACCCCATATATTGGGTGAAGTTATTCACAACCCAACCCTTCCTGCCACCGGCTGGCTGGGCTGGATTCATCGGTCAATGCGGGAAAACTGGCCACCGCAGTGGCTTACCGGTTAAATGCCGTTGGGAATGGCGCATCAACCAGACAACCTCTCCACCGACACGCAGGTGACTTGAGGATGCCGACCTTCGGCCTCCCGCCGCCCTTCGGTTCAAAACGAAACGAAAACCCAGGTGTATGCCAGCTTAAATCCAGCCTCCACTGGTCCTGAAGATGGCCTGCGCCCGGCCGGCGATTCAAGCTCCGGTCACGGCGCAAAAAAACTCTGAAGATCGGGCTTGCACCGGCGCGGCCAGATGGTTGAATGCGCCCCGCTTTTCGATGCGCACGTGGCGGAATTGGCAGACGCGCTACTTTGAGGTGGTAGTGCCGTAAGGCGTGCAGGTTCAAGTCCTGCCGTGCGCACCAAAGCGGTTCCCAACAGATCTCCCTTCAGCTTCTCATTGCTCCCGGCAACTTTCCCCAACCCGGGGCTGGCACCCCTTGCCGGCGTGGTTGGCGGGACAGGTCGTCCCGATTGCTGTTTGCCGCACCTGTTCCGGCTGTTCCGCGCCCGGTCTCAGTGCCCCGCAAAAAAGGCGACTCTTCCGAGTCGCCTTTCGAACAGGAGAAAACAGTGTCGATCAACCCGTTGATCCCGGTTCCTTCGGGGGTTCGGCTTCGGCGGGTTGTTCCTCTGCAGCGGTGCTTTCAGCCGCGGAGGCACCTGTCACTTCGTTTTGCATGCGCACGGGCGGGGTCGGCTCGCTCGTTTCCGCAATGGGCTCCGGCGGATTGGAATCTTGAACCATGTCGGGCTGCTCCTCGTTGCCAGCAACCGGAGCCGCCGCCTCCGCCGCAACAACCGGGGCGGGTGGCGGCGTCTTCTTTTTCGGTGCGGGCGGCGGCGGTTTGGGCAGGGGCTTTTTGGCGGTCTCCAGTTCACCGTTCGCAAACTCGATCACGTGGCCGGAATGCACGAGCCAGTGCAGATCGGCGAGCACGGCCTTCTGCTCCGGAGTCGGCTCGTGATGCGCCGTCTTGGGCGCGGCGGCGGGCTGGCCTTCAACGGGCGCGGCGGATTCCGCGGGCGCAGCCGGCTGAGCGGGCACGGGTGCCAGCGCGTCGACCAAGTCTTTGACGGTGCAGCGGGGGTGCTGCTCCACGTGGTTGACGATGCGTTTCACGCCTTCCGAAACGGGTTCGGAAACCACGTCCAAAAAGTGCGGCCGGGCGACCGCCACATGCACGATGGTCTTGTTGACCTTGAAGAACTGGAGGCCGTGGGAGGCGAATTGCTGGCTCAAGGTGGTGACCATCTTCAGCGGGAACCGCCGCTGTTGCTCGATTTCCTGAATCACATGCCGCTGCAATTCCCGCGAACCCGAGCGGCGGGCGCGCGTCGAAGGCACGAGTTGCCGTTCGACCGACTTGATGATGTTCGGCAGGTGAATGGCGCGGAAGTGTTCCCGCACGTCATCCCATTTATCGAGGCGCATGGGTTCGGGCACATTCAACACGACGTACTCGGTCTTGAAGCTCAGGTCTTCGAGCCACTTCTTCACCACCGCCTCGTCCCGCACGATCTTGACGCGCGATTTGAAACGCTCAAACGGCATGCTGGCAAACCGCTCCTGGTGCAGCTTGTGCAGCTTGTTCTGGTAATCGTGATAATTCGGCGGCCCGAGCACGACCCCGCTCATGCCGCACTGGGCCACGAACGTGTAGGTGCCCTTGGGCGGATCCGTCGGGGTCTTCTCCATCTGGTAGAAAGTGGCCAGATGATTTTCGAGTACGTGATTGATGGCCTCTTCCTCGTTCAGCCAGACGGTGTCATCCAGCACGCAGGCAAACAGCGGTTGAGGCGGAGTGCCGTCGTTGGTTTTCCGGACCCGGAATTCCACGCTGAAACGCTCGTCCTTCTGCAACACCAGCCGCGCAATGTCGAACAACGGGTAGGCCCGGCCGGTCATGCGAATCTGCTTGGTCAACGATTCCACGCCGTGCGCCTCGGGCACGATGTTGAGGTCCACGCCGATGGGCGGCAGCTCCGGCCGCTTCTCAAACGGCGGCCGACCACCGCGCTGACCTTCCTTGCCGAACCGGCCTTCCCGACCCCGCGGACCCCGGTCGCCCCGCGCATCACCGCCCGGCGGACGCGGACCGCGCGGCCGGTCTCCCGGCGGGCGGTCGCGGTTCGGTCGCTGGCCGCCAAAGGGGCGATCACGCCGGGCGTCTTTGCCCCAGCCGCCGCGGCGGTCTTCCCGCTCCCCCTCAAAGTTGGCGTAGCGGTTGATTTCAGGTGATTGCTGGGCCCACGCCGGCAGAAAGGCCAGGTCCAGATTCAAGTCGGTTGTTTTGACTTCGTTGCTCATGCAGCGGTTGCTGTGTTTCAGGCGGATCGCGTTCGCGCGATTCGCATGGCGGTCCGGCAAATTTGTGCCGTGCCTGTTCGATGGTTCCGCGACAGCAGTCATTGCATCGCGAACAAAAACCATCGTGAGGATGAAGGCAGAGACGGGGGATTGCAAGCGCCGCCTGCCGCAAATGGTGACGCGCGAACCGGCGTTGTCCCGCAGTGGGTTGCTTCAAAGGTCCGGGACCGGACGCGCTCAGAACTGTTTCAAGAAGCGGACATCGTTCTCGTAAAAGAGGCGGATGTCGTTGATCCCGTGCCGCAACATCGCGATGCGCTCCACGCCGAAACCGAAGGCCCAGCCGGTCCAGACCTCGGGGTCATAACCAACATTCTCAAACACCTGGGGATGCACCATCCCGCAGCCCGCGATCTCCAGCCAGTCCTTGCCCAGCTTCTTCACCAGCGAATTGGTGAAGTCGATTTCGAGGCTCGGCTCCGTGTAACTGAAGTAATGCGGCCGGAAGCGAATCTTGGTGTCCTTGCCCATCAGTTCGCGGAAAACGAACTCCACCGTGCCCTTGAGATCACCCACCGTCACGTTGCGATCCACGTACAGCCCCTCGATCTGGTGAAAGGTGGGATTGTGCGTCGCATCGGCGTTGTCCCGGCGGAACACCCGGCCGGGCACCACGATGCGGACCGGCGGCGGCTGGGATTTCATCACCCGGATTTGCACCGACGAAGTGTGGGTGCGCAACAGCGGGCGATCCGCTGCTTGCAGATAAAACGTGTCCTGTGAATCCCGCGCTGGATGATCCGCTGGCGTGTTCAGCGCGTCGAACACGTGATACTCGTCCTCCACTTCCGGTCCGTCGGCCACGGCAAAACCCAGTTTGCGGAAAGCCCGCACGATGTCGTCCGTGACCTGGGTCAACGGATGCAGCCGGCCCAATCCCCGTCGCCGGCCTGGGGCCGTGAAGTCGATTGGTTCCTTGGGCAGGGCGGCCTTGAGCGCCAGTTCCTCGCGCCGTGCCGTGAGCACCGCGTCCAGTTCCGCTTTCACCGCATTAATTTGTTTGCCGGCGGCAGGGCGCTCTTCCTTCGAGAGGGTGCCCAGTTGCTTCATGAGCGCCGTGAATTGTCCTTGGGGTCCGACGTAGCGGCCCTTGATTTGGTCCAGGGCCGCCAGATCTTCGGCTCCGGCGAGGGCGGCGAGCGCCTCCTGTTTCAGCGGTTCGAGCTGCGACAATAATTCCGACATAACGTGGCGCGTGAAACTAATGGGTGCCGGTGCGGGGGGAAATAAAAAACGGGCGTCTGAAGCCAGACGCCCGTCGCGAAAGTAAGTGTAAGAGGCTTACGCCGCCTTGGCGGTCTTGGCCTGCAACGCGTTCTGGGCGATCTTGACGAGCTCGGCAAAAGCCGTGTTGTCCGTGGCGGCGAGATCGGCGATGGCCTTGCGGTCCAGCGTCACGCTGGCGGCCTTCAAGCCTTCGATGAACCGGCTGTAAGTGATGCCCGCCGACCGGGCGGCCGCGTTGATGCGGATCTGCCAAAGTGCGCGGAAGGTGCGCTTCTTGGTGCGCCGGTCACGGTAGGAATACTGCAAGCCGTGGACGACGGCGTCCTTGGCGTAGCGATAAAGTTTGCTGCGACGCATCCGGTAGCCCTTGGCGAGCTGGATCATCCGTTTGCGACGCTTGCGGGAGGCGGGAGAATTGGTGACGCGCATGGCTGCTCAGTAGTTGAAAATTCAGGTCAACGGGAAAACCCGGTGGATTAGTGGGAGAAAGGCAGATTTTGTTTAATGCGATACACGTCGGTCTCGCTGACCACCAGGTCTGCCCCTAGCCGGCGACGGCGTTTGGCGTTCTTGCCCGCGAGCAAGTGCCGTTTGCCCGAGTGGGAACACATCACCTTGCCGGTGCCGGTGATCTTGAACCGCTTGGCGACCGACTTCTTAGTTTTACTGCCACGTGGACGACGCATAGGATAAATTCGTTTACCGAAAAAGAGCGCGCACTTTAGGTAGGCACCGGGGGCAACGCAAGCGGTATTTTGAACTGCTTTTT
>CAYXDZ010000289.1:0-5032 GCA_964463815.1 uncultured Verrucomicrobiota bacterium
GGCGCACGGCCATGCTCGCCCAGCTTGGTGAATTTTCCATCAACATTCCCTGGTGGACCAGGACGCCAGCCGCGGAATTCAGCAAGAGTGAGGTCGAGCAGTTGCTGCAGCCGGTGGCCACCAAGTGAACACACACGACCAAGCGCCGCGGCGCCGATGAGCGTTGTCAGGAGGGCGTGAGTGCCTGAGGCCGTTTACTCCGCGTCCCTTCCCGGCGTTCGCCCAACTCAATGCGCCGAAGGCCACCAGCGGTAGAGGAAGAAATAGACGAGCACGCCGGTGACCGAGACGTACATCCAGATCGGCCCGGTCCAGCGGGCGATTCGTTTATGCGCCTCGAAATCACCGCGCCGCGCCCGGGCCAGCGTCATGAAAATCATCGGCACCATCACGATCGCCAGAATGACGTGCGTGAGGAGCATCACATAATAAATGGTGGCGATGGCCCCCTCGCCGCCGAACTGGGTGTGGACGCTGCGGGCAATGACCCGGTTGGCCACGTAACCGATCAGGAAAATCGCCGAGGTGCAGAACGCGCCCACCATGCAGTTGCGATGGGCGACGCGGTGGCCGGCCTTGATGAAGACAAAACCGGCGGCGAGCAGCACGGTGCTCAGGGCGTTCAACGAGGCATTGATGGCAGGCAGGTCGCTGAGGCTCATAATTCGGCCCGCAGGCGGGCGACGGTTTCCAAGGTTCGCTCGATGGCTCCCGGCTCGGCGCTCTCGATCACCGCGCGCACACGGCCGCGACCGTCCATGACCATGAAGTAAGTGGCATGGATGAAAAGGTCGTCCTTGCTTTCCTGGTCTTCGACGTCCTTGGGCCTGGCGACGAACTTGAAATCATCGATCGCCACCCGGCGCAGCTCGGCGTTGGGACCGGTCAAAAACCACCAGCGCGCGGCATCCGTGCCCAGCTTGTGGCCGTACGCTTTCAAGACCTCGGGCGTGTCGAACTCCGGATCGACGGTCAGGGAAACCAGGCGAACGTCATCCCCCGCGGGCAACTGCTGCTGCAACATCGCGTACTGCCGGGACATCGTCAGACAGGGACCGGGACAGCGGGTGAAGATCACGTTCACCACGGAGACTTTGCCGCGCAGATCGGCCAGCGTCACGGCCCGGCCCAACTGGTTCGTCAGCCGGAAGTCCGTGATGCCGAAGAGCACGGGCAGCGGCGGGCCGGCGGGCCGGCGGAGCTGCTGGCGAACGGTGACCACCGCGATGAGGGCGACGATGATGCCCAGCACGCCGGCCATCAGCCAGAGGCGGCGGATCGAGGTGGGGCTGGGACTGGTCTCGGTCATAATAAAAACGCCCGGCGGAACTCGCCGGGCGGTTCAGGAATTGAATTCAACGCCGGCCGGCTGCTTATTCAAAACTCACTTCGGCACCGGCCCCGGCGGTCTGGATGTTGCCGAGCCATTCGTCGTACTCGGCCGGCTCCATGACGGTGAAGAAACCGCGCATGGCGGCGTGGGAGTTGCCGCACAACTGGGCGCAGACCACCTGGAAACGGCCGGGCTTCGTCGGTGTGAAATGGACCTGCACCATCAGGCCCGGGATCGCGTCCTGGTTGACCCGCAGATTGTAGAGCTTGAAGGAGTGGATCACATCCATCGAGGTGAGCTTGAGGATGACCGGCTTGTTGACCGGCACCGCCATGTCGTTGAGCGGGGAAAGTTTGTCGTCCGCGTAGAAGGGATCATCTTTGACGTAGCCAAACTTGTTGTCGGGTCCCAGCAGACGGGCATCCTGGCTGCCGAAGACGCCGTCCGCACCCGGATAGTGGGAGTTCCAGGCGAACTGTTGCGCGGTGACACGAATGACCGTGGAATCTTCCTCGGCGGGATAGGCTTCGACCACCTTCGCCCAGAGGGGAACCGCAAAGCCGAGCAGCAGCACGGCCTCGACGACCGCCACGGCGACCTCCATGTAGCTGGAGAGATGGCCACGCACGCCGTGATAGTCCGCCTTCGGATTGGCCTTTTGCCGGAATCGCCAGAGGCAGTAGAGGAAATAGGCGGCCCAACCCACGAAGAGCAGAAGCATCAGGTAGTGGACGTAGATGATCAGCTTGTCCACGTCGGCCCCGTGCTCGGAGGCCAGCTCGGGCAGCCCGAGCAGCTTGCTAAAAATGTCGTTGAGGTTGTTCATTCGGATTAACGGACGTTGGATTCAAGCGACGCCGCCCGGCGCGCGATAAAAATGAAAAACGCGGAGATCGCACCCAGCACGCCCATGATGCAGAAGAGCAGCGTGAGGATGCCCCAGTTCATGCCTTCGGCGAGCTTGGAGTCGGACTTGCCGAAGCAGGTGGCGCACGCGTGGGCCGCCGGCGCGAAATGCACCAGGAACGCGGCCGTCAAAAACAGGCCCAGATGGCGTAGTCGGGTGGTCATGATTACAGGTAGCTGATGTGTTTGAGTTTTCTCAGCACGTATTTGCCGTAATAGATCAGGCCCACGCCGGTGCCGAACGCGGCCACCGCGCCGACCGCGTTCCACAACCCGCCCTCCCGGAGGAACGCATGGCACAACAGGCCGCCGACCACGAAGGAGGCAAGCACCGTGATGATGACAAAGGCGATATGGAAGGCTTTGAGGGACATGGTCAGTGGGCCGCGGCGGCGGCTTCGGGTTTGGGCAGACGCAGATGCTCCGAATTCAACGGCAGATCGTGCGACGCCCAGAGTGTGAGAACCATCAAGCCGGTGAAGAAAAAGACGGTCACCGACATGAACATGTAGATGGCGGTCCTCTCGGAGATCAAGTGCATGAAGTAAAGCGCGACCAGGCTTGCCTTTGCGGTCGCGATCAACAGGCCGATGCCGATGTTTAAGGCGTCGCTGCCGAAGTGCATCGTGGCCGCCCAGACGGTCAGCGCGGTGCCAATCAGGAGGAACCCTCCGATCATCAGGTAACCTTTGATGTGCTTGCTGACATCGTGGTCGTCGTGCGCATGCGCGTGCGCGGTGGCTGGGGAATGGTCGTGGCTCATGGTTGGGAGATCGGCTTACATCAGATAGAGGATCGGGAACAGGAAGATCCAGACAAGGTCAACAAAGTGCCAGAACAGGCCGCTGACCTCGATGCGGTTGGTGAACTGCTCGGGACGGGACTTGAACCAGGCCCCGGCCGTCACCCACAGGTAGAACATCACCACCACGCCGCCGATGACGTGCAACGCGTGCAAACCGGTGAGGGTGAAGTAAATCGCGAAGTAGGTGCTGTGTGCCGGCACAAACGCGGAGAGCCGTTTGATGTCGGCGGTCTGGACGACCAACGTTTCGTGCGCGTGGTCGGCGGCGGACGCGGCCCCCTTGTCCGGCAGCGGATCACCATACTTGTGGGGGTCTTTGGTGACGGTGATCTCCGTGATGTTCTGCTCCGCCAGCTTGTTGTGCGTGTAGAACATCGGGTTCTTCTTCCCGTTCACCTCGATGTGGCAGGAATAGTTCTGGCCGTCCTTGGTCCAGATTTCGTAGTGCATCCACTTCTCGGCGTACTCGTAAGACTTCACGCCCACGAAGATCAGCGCGCAGAGGATGGTGATGCCCTGGAAGATCTTGAACCGGTCCAGCCGGTTCATCTTCAGCGAGGCCCACGCGAGCACGACCGTGACGGAGGAAATGATGAGCACGGCCGTGTTGAAGGTGCCGATCGGGATGTTCAGGATCGAGCGTGGGGCCGGCCACCAGTCGGCCCCGACCCGCAGCAGACTGTCGGAGGAAAACTGCGCGCGGCAGAGCGTGACGTCCGAGGCCGGGAACAGCCTGATGCCGATCTTCGCATGGTACGGCCGGGTGGGCTCACGGGGCGTCGTTGTGTCGGGGCTTTCCATTAGTCAGGGGAAAATGGTTGGGCGATGCTCAGGCGGTTTCCGGCCGGTTCTGCGGGATGAAATCGCTCTTCGCGCCGGGCACGCTGTATTCGTACGGGCCGCGGTAAACGGTCGGCTCCTGGGTGAAGTTGCCGTGCGGCGGCGGCGTGGGGGTCTGCCATTCCAACGCGGTGGCCTCCCACGGATTGTCATTCGGCGATTTGCGCCCGGCAAAGATGGTGTAGAAGAAATTCCAGATGAACGGCAGTTGCGCAAGGCCGAGCGCCCACGCGGCGTGCGAGATGCCCACGTTCATGTCGATGATGTTCTGCGGCGTGCCCACGAGATCGCCGGTGCCGATGTCGCCCTGGCCGAGATAGGTGGCCCCCCCATCCGCCATGCGGCGGTTCATGCCGGAGATGCCCTGCAGGAACATCGGCTGGAAGATGAGGTTCATGCAGATGAGGGAGAGCCAGAAATGAATCTTGCCCAGGGTCTCGTTCATCATCCGGCCGGTTATTTTTGGAAACCAATAATAAACCCCGGCGAACAGCCCGAAGATCGTTCCGGGCGCGACGACATAGTGGAAGTGCGCGATCACGTAGTAGGTGTCGTGCAGCAGAATATCGCTGAAATTGAACCCCAGCGGCAGGCCCGTCAGACCACCGATGCCGAACATCGGCAGAAACGACAGGGCGAACAGCATCGGCGTGTTGAACCGGATCGACCCGCCCCAGAGCGAGATGAACAGGCAGGTCAGGATGATCACCGAGGGAATCGAGATGATCATCGTGGTGGTCTGGAAGAAGGTCGAAATCTTCGTGCCCATGCCGGTCAGATACATGTGATGCGCCCACACGATGAAGGAGATGAAGCCGACGGCGAGCGCCGAGTAAACCAGCGAGCGATAGCCCCACAATGGCTTGCGGGTGGTGTTGGCGATCACCTCCGCCACGATGCCCATCGCCGGGAGAATGAGAACATACACTTCGGGGTGCCCGAGGAACCAGAAGAGATGCTGCCAGAGCAGCGGGCTGCCCCCGCCGCTGATGTCGGCGAGGTCCGCGCCACCGGCGGTCATCAAACCGGTCGGGAGGAAAAAGCTGGTTCCCAGCAGCTTGTCCACAAGCTGCATGATGCCAGCCGCCTCCAGCGGCGGGAAAGCGAGCAGCAGGATGAAACCCGTCACAAACTGGGTCCACACGAAC
>CAYXDZ010000290.1:0-2214 GCA_964463815.1 uncultured Verrucomicrobiota bacterium
GCATGAAGTGGCCGAATCACGCCGACTACGCCGAGGCGATTCAGCACCCCGGGCTGTGCTTTCAACGGCCCGAATTGCAGGCCGGCACCGTGGCGACGACCCCGCTGGGCCTGCCGCGGGCGCTCTCCGGCAATTTCGCCAGCGTGTACGAGATCACCAGCGGCGGGGTTTCCCACGCGGTGCGTTGTTTCGTGCGCCAGGTCACCAATCAGCAGGATCGTTACGCCGCACTCGCCCGGCACCTCGCGCAGTGTGAGCTGTCCTGCATGGTGCCGTTCGAGTTCATCGAGCGGGGCATCCACGTGCAAGACCGCTGGTTTCCGATTGTCAAAATGGACTGGGTGCGCGGTGTGCCGCTGCATGGTTACGTGGAACAGCAGCTCGCGACGCCCGGGCAGCTCGCCTGGCTGGCGGCGGACTGGCGCGGGTTGGTCGCCGAGTTGAAGCGCCACCGCATCGCCCACGGTGATTTGCAGCACGGCAACGTGCTCGTCACGCCGGGAGGCGAACTGCGGCTGGTCGATTACGACGGCATGTACGTGCCGTTGTTCGCCCGCGAGCGCAGTCCCGAACTCGGTCACGCCAACTTCCAGCATCCCCGGCGCTCGGCCGACTATTACGACGAGCGGCTCGATCACTTTCCCGAGTTGCTGATCTACCTGAGCCTCCGTGCGCTGGCTGCCGAGCCCGCGCTCTGGGATCAGTTCTTCAACGGCGACAACTTGATCGTCACGGCGGTGGACTTGCGGGTTCCCGAATCATCATTGCTTTGGCCGCGCTTAATCCAATCACCCGACGAAGATGTCCGTCGGCTCACAGTGTTGCTCGCGGATTACCTGCGAATGTCCCCGGTGGAGGTGCCAGGATTGGAAGTGATCCTGAACGAGCGGCTCTCTGCGGTGGTGGTGCCAGCCAAACTGGAATTCGCATCCACGGATGAAACCGTGGAGGCTTCAGCCCAGGGTTCGATCCACACCGCTGTGGAGGAGATCGCCGACGAGTCCATTATTGGGCAGTTCCAAGGAACCCGCCCGGCACCGCCGATTGAACATGGTAACGGCATCGCAAGCACCACCCCGCATCGCCCGAGCCTGGTGGAAGTCTTCGGCTGGAGCGCCATCGTTCTGGCCATGCTGGCCCTCCTCCCACCGTTGCGATCTCTGGCTGGAATCGCCGCGGTCGGGCTCGGTTTGCTCGCCTGGACCATGCCGGGGCGGACCTGGCACCCCGCCCGCATGGCTGCCGCACTGGCGGTGCTGGCAGGTTTGTTGCACCTAACGGTTGCTTACAAAGTTCAAGCCACCGCCCGGTATCAGCACACCGAACCGGCACTGGAGTCGAAGGCACGATTCGCGGAAATCGCGAGCCCAGCTCCAGAGTCCGTTCCGGCCCCATCAACCGACCAGCCACCATTGGTCGCGCGCATTGATCCAACCCCACACAGAACCTCTTCCGTCCAGGCCAGCTCTAGGCCGCTCGTCGATTTGAAGGAACCGCCGCCGCTGGCTTCGGTCACCCGCCGGTGGCTGCCGCACACCGAGAAAGTGACCGCGCTGGCGCTGAGCGCGGATGGCCGCCAACTCTTTTCCACTGCCGCCGACCGCTCGCTCGCAGTCTGGAATCTGGCGCGCGACGAAGCCGAATTCCTGCGCACCAATCTCACCGAACCGTTGATCGCCGTCACCGCGCTGACCAATTCCGGCATCGTCGCGACCCTGGACGCGATGCATCACCTGCAATGGTGGAGCCTGGACGGCCGGTTGCCGCTCAAGTCCGTCGCCCTCGACCCTGATTCGCTGGTGCCGCCGGTCATCTCGCCGGACGGCCATGTGATCGTGCTCGGAGGCAAGGATCGTCGGCAGGTCACGCTCCACTTCGACACCCTGCCCCGGACCAGCCAGGCATTGGCCGGCTTGAGCAGTTGGGCCAAGCTGGCCAGATTCTCCCCGGACAGCCGGGTGCTCGCCATCGCTTGTCACGACGATACGATCACCTTGCGCCACACCCTTACCGGAGCCGCGCTGGGCACACTGAATTTTCCCGATGCGAACCTCCTCGAGGTTTTGTTCTCGGCGGATGGCAGGCGACTCCTGGCCGTGGGCGAAGGCGGCAACCTCCGTGTTTGGAACACTGCGAACGGCGAACTGGTCGGGGAAGCCGCGTTGGCCATGAGTCAACCCGTGGCCACCTGGTTACACGGGCGGCGAGCGGACA
>CAYXDZ010000290.1:2314-4986 GCA_964463815.1 uncultured Verrucomicrobiota bacterium
TAAAATTGCGCGACATACCGGCGGCGTTGGGTCAACATGCCGACCTCGACCATCACCATGTCCGCCGCCACAATTGCCTCGAAAGACGCCAACCACTCACCCGTGCTGTGTCTGCATCCCGCGGACAATGTTGCCGTCGCCCGACGCACGCTCAAGTCAGCCACGGAACTGGCCTGCAACGGTTCGAAGCTCACTTTGCCCGCCACCATCCCGGCCGGGCATAAACTTGCAACGAGGCGGATTTCGAGCGGGGAACGTATTCTCAAGTACGGCCAGACCATTGGCTTTGCAAAGGCGGACATCCAGCCCGGTGAACATGTCCACACGCACAACGTCGCACTGGGCACGCTGGGACTCGACTACGCCTTCTGCGTCGACGCCCGCCCGGTCATCCCCTACGAGGGCGCGGATTTGCGGACATTCCCCGGCTTCGCCCGTCCCGGCGGCAAGGTGGGCACGCGTAATTACCTTGCGGTGATTTCGAGTGTGAACTGCTCGGCCTCCGTGTCGAACTACGTTCGCGATCACTTTCGCACGGCTGAGTTCCGCCAGCAGTTTCCGAATGTCGATGGCGTGGTGGCCTTCACCCACAAGAGCGGTTGCGCCAACGATCCGGGTGAACCGACCCGCTTGCTTCAGCGCGTGCTCGCCGGCATGGCCCGGCATCCGAACATCGGCGGCTATGTATTGATCGGGCTCGGCTGCGAAGTGAATCAAGTCCGGCAAATCGTACAGAACGAACACCTCGATGCGGCCCGCCCCGGCGAACAACCGCCCGTCACGATGAACATTCAAACCGTCGGCGGAATTCGCAAAACGGTCGCGGCCGCCATTCAAGCCGTCGAGGAATTGCTGCCCCGGGTGAACGCCGCCGCACGCACCCCGCAGCCGCTGTCGAAGCTGGTCCTGGCGATGAACTGCGGCGGCAGCGACGGCAACAGCGGCATCACGGCGAATCCGGCGCTCGGGTTCGCCTCGGATGAACTCGTGCGCCACGGCGCGGCCAGCGTACTCGGCGAAACGCCGGAGATTTACGGCGCGGAACATCTGCTCACGCGCCGCGCGGTGACGCGTGAAGTCGGCGAGCAACTCGTGAACCTAGTTCACTGGTGGGAACAGCACGCGAAGCTGCATGGCGTCTCCATCGACAACAATCCTTCCTACGGTAACAAGGAAGGCGGGTTGACGACAATTTACGAAAAGAGTCTCGGAGCGGTCGCCAAGGCCGGCCAGTCGCCCCTCGCCGCGGTTTATCAATACGCCGGGGAGATCAACCAGCCGGGCCTCGGTTTCATGGACACGCCCGGCTTTGATCCGGTCAGCATGACGGGCTTGATCGCGGGCGGCGCGAACGTGGGCGTCTTCACCACCGGACGCGGCAGTGTGTACGGCTGCAAACCGAGCCCGTGCCTCAAGGTTGCCACGAACACGCCGCTCTATCAGTGGATGGAGGACGACATGGACCTCAACGCGGGCACGATCCTTGACGGCACGGAGACCGTCGAACAAGTCGGCCGGCGCATATTTGAAAAGATCGTGGCCGTGGCGGGAGGCGAGCGAACCAAGAGTGAACTGGCAGGCGTGGGGGACGAGGAGTTTGCCCCCTGGTTGCTCGGACCAACGCTGTGAAAGCAGCCCACGAAAGCCGGATCAACTCCCGTCTTCCAGCAGCAGGGTCATTTGAAACATTCCGGCCAGTTCCATAAGGGCAACCCAGCGGCCGGATTCCTCGTCGGAACTCCCGCGCGCCACCTCCAAACTTTCCGGTGAACCCAGTTCCCGCCAGGCTCCGACCCGGACATCATTCAGGATTTGCAGCAGCCATTCCCGGCGGTCGTTTTCGATTTGCCACTCAATCTTTTTCGCCGTGCGGCTGAACCGGCCGGGAGCCTGCATCCATTGTTCAAGCTCCTGGCGCATCACCTGGCGGCGTTCGGCAAGGGCTTCTTCCAGCAGTTGCTGTGCTTCGGCGAGTTGCTCGCCATCACCGGACTTGGAAACCGCCTGGGAATGGTTGAGCAGCGGAAAACTGCCGAGGACGACCAGCAGCATTTGCAACTCGGCCGGCTGCAAGGCATAGACCCGTCCCTGATCGGTCGTGCGCAGGAACTTCACCGGTCGGGCTCCATCGTGGCGTGCAGCGCATACCCCTGCAACTGATGCACGTAATGTTCGGCGCGTTCGAGGCTTTCGCGGGTGAGCACGCTCCGGCCCTTTTCGTGAACCTCGAGCATGTGCTTTTCGGCCTTCTCCTTCGGCCAGCCAAAAACCTGTTGAAAAACGTGGGTGACGTACTGCGTGAAGTTCACCGGATCGTTCCAGCAGATGACAAGGTAGCCCGGCTCGAGTTCATCGCGTGACTTGGTGTCCTCGTCATGGGTGACCTCGGGCAGGACCAGGGGCTCGGCAGTCGTCGCCATGCGAAACGCTTTCCGAGCGCTGCCCGACCAAAGTGCGCCGGGCTCAGATGAACTTCGAGAAGTGATCATGAACGGCACGGCAATCATCAACCTGATGTCTAAAACCTGCTGGTTCAAACGGCGGCGGGCGCGGCTGTCCGGCGGGCACCCGACAGGCGTTCATGACCATGGCGGAGCAGGCGCTCCGTCGTCTCCCAGCCCAGGCAGGCGTCGGTGATGGACACGCCACGCTGGAGCTGGTCGAGCGGCTGC
>CAYXDZ010000291.1:0-4965 GCA_964463815.1 uncultured Verrucomicrobiota bacterium
CAGCCCGTTCTCCTCGAGAAACACGGCGATGGTCCGAGCGAGCGCGCCGGTTTGGAAAACGGCCTCGACCGCGCAACTGTCCGCGCCGCTGCGGATCAAGGTGCGATCCGCCCGCTCGCCGAGCGCGAGGTTGAGCGCGCCGATCAGAATTGATTTGCCGGCACCCGTCTCGCCGGTGATGGCATTGAAGCCCAGGGCCAGCTCGATGGTAAGGTCATCGACCAGGGCAAGGTTCTTGATGCGCAACGTGGCAAGCATGGTGGCAGACGGCGCGAAGTTTCGGCAAGCCGTTGACCGTGGCAAGCCTTTGCTGAAGCCCGCCGGGGCAACGGTATCCACTTTGCTAACCTGACCACCGCCGGTGCGTGCTTATGAACTGTCCCAATCCCATACGGTGGATCGCGTTGGCTGCCCTCGCTCTGTGCGCCGGTTGCAGCAAACCGGTCGAGGAGGAACTCCACTTCAGCGCGGATGCGAAATACGGCGACTGGCTTGGTCAGACGGTGGAGTTTCAATTCACCGCGTTCGACGGCCGGCCGGTCGATTCCAAACAACTGCGCGGCAAGGTCGTGTTGCTCGACTTCTGGGCGACCTGGTGCGGGCCGTGCATGACCGAACTGCCCAAGCTCAAGGCGGTTCACGAGCGGTTGCACGCCCAGGGCTTCGAGATTGTCGGCATCAGTGGCGACACGGACCGGGCCGCGTTGCAAAAGGTCATCCAGCGGCACAAGCTGCCGTGGCCGCAACTCTTCGAGGGGCGCTCCAAGCCGTCGCTCGCCGCCAAGTTCGGCATCCGCCATTACCCGTCGATGTGGTTGCTCGACCGCCAGGGCGTGGTGCGGTTCATCAGCGCGGGCGCCAATCTGGAAGAGAAAGCGAAGAAACTTCTCCGCGAAGGTGCGACGGGCGACGATCCTTCGCCGGAACCCGCCGGGACCGGCTTAAACAATCCCATCACGGTCGCCAAGGAAACTTTCGAGCAAGCCGCCGGCTGGGGCGCGTCCGGTGAACTCGTCGCCCAGGCACGCTCGACCACCGGAGTACAAACCAGCGCCGTGCCAGTGACCAGCAAGCCGCCGCCGACGGCCGGCATCATCGTGAAGGGCATCTTCAACAGCCCCCGCTTGCAGCAGGTGATGCTTTCGGTGGATGGCGCTTCGCTCACGTTGGAGCATGGCCAATCGCGAAGCGTGCGACTCGGTGGCAAACAGGTGCGGCTGAAATGCGAGGCGATCACCGACCGCCAGGTTACGCTGCTCCTCGGTGAAGGCGAGACAGCCCAGTCGCTGACGCTTTCGCTGAATCACTGATCTGAACTGCCCGCGCCCAGCGACCACGGCACCGCCTTACGCATCATCGGACTCCGCTTTGACACTCGGCGGCAACGCGGTCATAAACCCGGCGATGTCTTTCGAGCTCACCTTCCTTGGTTCCGGCACGTCGCAGGGCGTGCCGGTCATCGGCAAGGAATATCCGCCCGCATTTCTGGCGAACCCCAAGAACCATCGCACGCGGCCATCGGTTCACATCGCAACGGAGGAAGTGGCCTTCGTCATCGACACCGGGCCGGAATTTCGGCTGCAGTGCCTGCGTGAAAACGTCCGCCACCTCGACGCGGTGATCATCACGCACCCGCACGCGGATCACATCATGGGTTTGGATGATTGTCGCCGGTTCTGTGATCTGCGCGGCAGTCCCCTGCTCATCCATGCCTCGGCCGAAACGATGGATCAGCTTCGCCGGATCTTCGTTTATGCCTTTGATGGACGGCCGATTCCCAGGGGCTACTTTGCTCCCGATCCGCACGTCATTAATGGACCGTTCACCTTGGGCGATCTCACCGTGACGCCGTACGATCTGCCGCATGGACGCTTCACCACCACGGGATTGGTCTTCTCGCGCGGTGAAGAGCGGCTCGCGGCCTATTTCAGCGATTGCAAGGAAGTGCCGGAAGCCGCCGTGGCCGGCAGTCGGGGCGCGCGCATTGTCGTCCTCGACGCCCTGCGCCCCAGTCCGCACCCCACGCACATGTGCCTCGACGAGGCGCTCACCACCGCCCGGCGCATCCGCGGTGAACGCACGCTGCTCACGCACCTGACCCACGATTATGATCACGATCTGGACAACGCGGAATTGCCGCCGGGGGTCGAACTGGCGTATGATGGCCTGAAGATTCGTCTGCCATGAAAATCTGCCGTTACCTCCTGCCCCTGGGATTGGCGCTCGCCAGTCTGAACACGGTTGTCACCACGCACGCCGGGGAGGAAGGCAGCTCGGTGGTCGTGGTTTATAACTCGCGCGTACCAGCCTCGAAAGAAGTTGCCGAGCATTACGCGCAGGCGCGCGGTGTGCCCGCCGACCAACTCGTGGGACTGGAGCTGTCGGAAGGCGAAGGCATGACCCGCAGCGAATTTCGACTTGGGTTGCAGGAGCCGCTCTTCAAAAAGTTCCGCGACGCCGGCTGGTTCAAGACCAAGCTCGACAGCAGTTCCGGCCGGCTGGCCTACAAGGTCGTGGAATCAAGCATCCGCCACCTCGTGCTGTGTTACGGCGTGCCGGTGCGCATTCAACCAGAACCCGTCCTCGTCGAGCGTGGCACCGAGCAGCAACCGGCCACGTTGCGGCGCAACGAGGCGGCGGTGGACAGCGAACTCACCTGGTTGCCGATTTTCGAATTGCGGCCGTTGCTCTCCGGCCCGATGGCCAATGAATTCTACGGCCAGACCAATTCGGCCGCGTTTCACCCCACTAACGGCATTCTACTGACCGCGCGTCTCGACGGCCCGACCCCGGAGATCGCCAAGAGACTCGTGGACCAGGCGCTGGCGGCGGAAACGAACGGACTCTGGGGGCGCACGTATTTTGATCTGCGCGCCATCCGCGAAGGCGAATACAAACAGGGCGAAGACTGGATTCGCGCCGGCTCGGAGATCACGCGGCAACTCGGGCTGCCGACGATTGTCGATGAACGACCCGGCACCTTCTCGACCAACTTCCCGATGAGCCAGATCGCGTACTACGCCGGCTGGTACGAGCCCAACGCCTCCGGTCCGTTCGCCGCCGCGGAAGTGGACTTCATGCCTGGCGCGGTCGCGTATCATCTGCATTCCTTCAGCGCGGCCAACCTGCGCAGCGCGTCGCAGAACTGGGCCGGGCCGTTGCTCGCGAAGGGAGCCGCCGCGACGATCGGTTTCGTCTATGAACCGTATCTCGGCGGCACGCTGGATGTCGGGGTCTTCACCGCGCGGTTCTTCCATCAGGGCTTCAGCCTGAGCGAAGCGGCGTGGGCGGCCTCCCCGGTATTGTCCTGGCAAACCACGGTGATCGGCGATCCGCTCTACCGGCCGTTTGCCCTGGGCCCGCAGCAACTGCACGAACGGCTCGCGCAACGCAAGAGTCCGCTGATCGAGTGGTCGCATCTGCGCGTGGTTGATTTGAATCTGGCCATCGGCACGCGCGAAACCGAACTGACCGGTTACCTCGAGGAGGTTCCCGAGACGGCCACCAGCGCGGTGCTCTCCGAGAAGCTCGGCGATCTCTACGGGGCTGTCGGCAAACCCAACTCGGCGGTGTTGATGTACCGCCGGGCGCTGGGACTGGCGACCAGCAAACCGCAGCGGGCCCGCCTTTCCATGTCACTCGCGGACAAACTGCTGGCCGAAGGCAAACAGGCGGAAGCGTGGGAAGTGCTGGAGAACTTCGGGCGTGAGTTTCCGGCTTATCAAAGCCAGCTCGAAGTTTACCGGCAGATGCTCGAGGTCGCGGAAAAGCTCAAGAAGGACGCCGAGGCGAAAAACCTGCGCGAGAAAATAGAAGCGCTCGAAAAGCCCGCCTCAACCCCGCCTCAGTGACCAACCACTTTCGCCGGAAACTTACGGGCTTTCCGGCGGCCGGGCAGCCGGTGGTCCGGCAGGCTGCTTTTCGTCGGTGGGGGCCGCCGGCCGGTCTTTCAACTTCGCGGGATCAGTGGGCCAGTCTGCTGACTCCGTGCGCTCCGTTTTCATGATCCCCTCAATCTGCGCCACAATGGCCGGATGTTGCGCGGCCAGGTTCTTTTCCTCGGCCGGATCGGATTTCAAGTTGTAGAGTTCAAGCGGTTCATTTGGGGCAAGGCGGAGGCCCTTCCAATCCGCCATCCGCACCGCCTGCTGAAAGCCGTGCTCATGGAATTCCCAATAAAGATGCTCGTGCTGGTTGGTCTGCTTGCCGCCCACCCAGGTGGGCAACATGGAAATGCCATCGAGCCCGTCCGGCACCCGTGCACCCGCCACTTCACCCAGCGTTGGCAGGAGATCCCACATCGCCCAGACCTGGTCGCTGACCTTGCCCGCCTCGATGCGGCCGGGCCACCAGACGATCATCGGCACGCGCAGGCCGCCTTCGTAGAGGTCGCGCTTGATGCCGCGGAACGGACCGCTGCTTTTGAAAAAATTGGGATCCACGCCGCCCTTGTCGTGCGGGCCGTTGTCACTCGTAAAGATGACGATGGTGTCGCGATGCAGTCGTTGCTCCTCCAACCGCGCGAGCAACTGGCCCACCGACTGGTCCAGCCGCGTGATCATCGCGGCCTTGTTTTTCTCCGGTTGCGGCCATTCCTCGGCGGAATACGGCGCGTCATGCGGCACCTGCATGCCCTCCTTTCCCAAGGCGGGATTCGCGTGCGGGATCGTGAACGGCAGATACAGGAAAAACTGGTAGTCGGCGTTGATCTGGATGGCCCGGCCCATCGCCTCGGTGAAGACGTCGTGAATGTAACGCCGGCCGTGATTCTGGGCCGGGGCATTCCAGTTCTGCACCGAGTCATAGCGCCAGATGGTGTCCGGGTAATAGTTGTGCGCGTCCTGCTGATCCAGGAATCCGGCCCATTGATTGAAGCCCTTGGCTTTGGGTTCACCCGAGGTGCCCGCGAGTCCGAGTCCCCATTTGCCGATGCCATCCACGCGGTAACCGACCGAGCGAAAGAGC
>CAYXDZ010000292.1:0-4937 GCA_964463815.1 uncultured Verrucomicrobiota bacterium
TCCGGCGGGGGCAGCCGTCTTCACGCTTCCGTTAGCAATCGGCCTCCGGAAACATTTCTTTAATCCGCCGCCGCAACCGCGGACCCTCCTCCGGTTTGGCCAGCCGACGTTGAATGCGGCGCTCCACCCCGTCCAACAAGGTCAGCCAGTCTTCCAACGGTGGCTTCGCCAGCGGCTGCCACTGATCGTAACGCCGGCCGCGATGATAAAACAGCCAGTCCGACCCGAAGAACCGGGCGTTGATCTCGACCCGCTCCCCGTCCTCGGTGCGGCGTTTCCAGGAAATCTCGGCTTTTTGTCCCATGATTCAGTCCGGTTCGGGCAGGTCAACCGAAGCAACCGCCATCGCGGCGATCCCTTCCTCACGGCCGATGAAGCCGAGCGATTCGTTGGTGGTCGCCTTGACCCCGACGCGCCGAGGATCGATGCCCAATGCGGTCGCGATGTTCCGTTTCATTTCTTCCACATGCGGCGTGATCTTGGGTGCCTGGGCGATGAGCGAGGCATCCACATTCACGATGCGCCCGGCCTGGGCCCGCACCTGCCGGGCCGCCTCTTCGAGGAAAACCCGGCTGGGTACGCCCTTCCAGCGCGGATCGGTGTTCGGAAAGAAGCGGCCGATGTCCGGCTGGCCCAGCGCGCCGAGCACCGCGTCGCAGATCGCGTGGAGCAGGACATCCGCATCCGAATGGCCGTCGAGCCCCCGGTCATGGGGAATCTCCACGCCACCGAGCACGCACTTGCGCCCGGTGACCAGCGCATGCACATCGTAACCAATGCCAACGTGAACCATGGCGGCGGACTGTATTGGCCCCCGCCAAGCTCACCAAGGAATTTCAGCAAGCGCCGGCCAAACTTCCCGTGATCGGACAAAGCGTAGCAACCCAAACCATCCTTGGCTTGCGTGGGTCTTGCGACCCGCTACGCTCGCATCCATGAACAACCCCCTCTTTCGCAAACCTTCGGGCCTGCTGGTCGCAGCAGTCATGATCTGGGCCGTCGTCACCGGCCACCCAACCACAGCTTCCGCCGCCGAAGGACCGTCTGAATTTTCCAAGCCGGTGATCGACATCGGCATCGTCGTCGGTGACCTCGCCAAGTCGGCCGCATTTTACACCAACGCCGTCGGCTTCAAGGAGGTGCCCGGTTTCAAAGTCACTGCTGAACGCGCCACCGAGATCGGCCTGACTGACAACCAACCGGCCGACATCCGGGTGTTTGTGCTGGGTGACGGGAATCTCGCCACGCGGATCAAGTTGATGAGCTTTCCCAACGCGCCCGGCAAGCAACCCGACCAGAAGTACATCAACTCGACGCTGGGCATGAGCTACCTCACCATCTTCGTTACCGACTTGAACGCCTCGCTGAAACGCCTCGAAAAGGAACGGGTGAAGCTGTTGGGCAAGACGCCCACGGATCTCGGGGGCGGCAATTGGATCGCGGTGTTCCAAGACCCCGACGGCAACTTCATCGAACTGGTTGGGCCGAGGAAATAGACCTACGCCATCAACTTCGTCACCAGTTCCCCACTGATGTCGGTCAGCCGGTAATCTCGGCCCTCGAACCGGTAGGTGAAGCGTTTGTGGTCGATGCCGATGAGGTGAAGGATCGTCGCGTGGAGGTCGTGGACGTTCACCGGGTCGCTGACGATGTTGTAGCCGAACTCGTCTGTCTCGCCGAGCACAAGACCCGGCTTGATGCCGCCGCCGGCCATCCAGATCGAGAAGCAGCGCGGATGATGATCACGCCCGAAGTTGTCTTTCTGAATCTGGCCTTGTGAGTAGGCCGTGCGCCCAAATTCGCCGCCCCAGATCACCAGCGTTTCGTCGAGGAGCCCGCGCGCTTTCAAGTCCTTGATCAACGCCGCGCTGCCCTGGTCGGTGGCTTTCGTCTGCGCCTTGATGCCGCCCGGCAGGCCGCCGTGGTGATCCCAGTCGCGATGACAGAGTTGGACGAAGCGCACGCCGCTTTCGGTGAGCCGGCGGGCGAGCAGGCAGTTGTTCGCGTAGGAGGCCTTGCCCGGTTCGGCACCATACAGGTCGAGCATCTCCTTGGGCTCCTTCGAGATGTCCATCAGGTCCGGCACGCTGGTCTGCATGCGGAAGGCGAGTTCATAGTTCTCGATGTGCGTGGCGATGGCGGGATCGGCGAGCGCCCCGAGCTGTTTGCGGTTCAGCTCCTGCATCGCGTCGATGAGCTGCCGTCGCGCGTTCATGCTCAGGCCGGGCGGGTTCGAGACGTAGAGCACGGGATCGCCCTGGTTGCGCAACTGCACGCCCTGATGGTTGCCCGGCAAAAAGCCGTTGCCCCAGTAGCGCGCCTGCAACGCCTGGCCGCCGCTGCCGCTCGTCAACACGACGAACGCGGGGAGGTTCTCGTTCTCGCTGCCGAGACCGTAGCTCAACCACGCGCCCATCGTCGGGCGACCCGGCTGTTGGTGGCCGGTGCCGAAGAACGTCACGGCCGGATCATGGTTGATCGGCTCGGTGAAGATCGAACGGACAAGCGCGATGTCATCGACGATGCCACCGGTGTGGGGCAGCAGTTCGCTCAACTCGACGCCGTTTGAGCCGTAGCGCTTGAACGGATACGCCGACCCGACGCAGAGCAACGCTGACTGACCGGCCGTCATGCCGGTGATGCGCTGCCCCATGCGCACGCTGGGCGGCAGCTCGATGCCGGTCATCTCGGCAAGCTTCGGCTTGGGATCGAACAGGTCGAGATGCGACGGCGCACCGGACTGGAAGAGGTAGATGACGCGTTTGGCCTTGGGCGCGAAATGAAGGCCGGGCAACGCGGGTTGGGAAGAACTGGAGGCACTTGCCAGGACATCACGCCGCAGCAGCGTGCCGAGCGCGATCGCGCCGAGGCCGGTCGTGCTGCGGGCGAGGAAGGCCCGGCGGGAGTGGACGCGATCAATTTCAACGGAGAAGGACATGGCTACTTCGTAATCGTCTCGTTCAGGTTCAGCAACACGTTGGCGACGGCGGTCATGGCCGCCAGTTTCACCTGATCCAGGCTTTCCGGCACCTTGGATTCGCCAACCTTGAGCAATTCTTCGGCTGATTTGGGATCGCTTTGGAAAACTTCGAGTTGTTGTTCGTAGGTGCGTTTCAGGGTCGCCACTTCATCGACCTCCGGCACGCGGCCCAAGGTCAACCGGAACGCCCGTTGCAGCCGGCGGTCGAGATCGTCCGGTTCCTCGTGCATCACGCGTTGCGCGAGGCCGCGGGCGCATTCGACGAAGGCCGGATCGTTCATGAGCACCAACGATTGCAGCGGCGTCTGGGTACGTTGGCGGACGAACGTGCAAACCTCGCGGTTCGGCGCGTCGAACGTGGCGAACGCCGGGTAATGCGCCGAGCGCCGCCAGAAAACATACATGCCCCGCCGATACAAATCCTCGCCGTGATCCTGCACGAAGACGGAGTCGGTGCCGTCCCAGAGGCCGGGCGGTTGATAGGGCTTCACGCTCGCACCGCCAATCTGGGCATTCAGCAGACCAGACACCGCCAGCGCGTTGTCGCGCACGAACTCGGCGTCGAGTTGCAAACGTGGACTGCGCGCCAGCAGACGGTTGTAAGGATCGCGCTCGCGTTTCTCCGCCGAAGCAATCGAAGACTGGCGATAGGTCCGGCTGGTGACGATGAGGCGCACCAATGACTTTACATCCCAGGGAGCGACCGGTGGTGAAGCCTGGGCGTCGCCATCGCGGAAGCGCGCGGCCAGCCAGTCGAGCAACTCGGGATGACTCGGCCATTCGCCCTGCGAGCCGAAGTCGTTGATCGTGTTGACGAGACCAGCCCCGAAGAACATCGCCCAGTAACGATTCGCCGTGACGCGGGCGGTCAATGGATGCTCCGGCGACACCAGCCAGGCGGCGAGATCGAGGCGATTCGGCTGCCAGCCGGCCCCGGGCACTTCCTTGGAAAACCCGATCTTGAGCCGGCCGTTCTCGTTGCTCACTTTCGCCTTACGCATTGGCGGGAGGTACGCCGGAGTGCCGGGATAAACCCGTTCACCCTTGCTTCGGAAATCACCGCGCACGAGCCGATAGGTTTCCCGCGGCGGATTCATTTCCTCCATGATCATCGAGGTTGGGATCGCCGCGATCAGCTCGTTCTTCTCCTTGCGCGCCTTCGCCAGCGCCGACTCGGCACGGAGGAAGTCCACGGCGTAGTTCTCCTTGTAAAAGCGCTGGAGATCCGCGCGCTCCTCGTCGGAACGGTTGCCGCGTGACTTGATGAGAATCGTCATCATGCCTTCGAAGGCGAGCCGACGCGCGTCATCGACCGTCAATGCGCGTTCGTAGAAACGCACATCATCAAGCTGCCCCTTGAAGTGGCCTTCGCCCCGGCGCGAACCGAGGCGGACGGGTTCCGCGTTGGCGATTGAACCCTTGAGCCCATCCTTCTCCGCTTCGACGGCGCGCTCCTTACCATCGACAAAGACCTTCACCCCGGACGCCTTGCTCGAACCGTCGTACGTGACCAGCACATGCCGCCAGCCGGCGCCTTCAAACTTGTCCCGGGTTTTCACCTTGATGGCATCGTCGGGAAACCGGTGCGCGAGATGCACCTCAAAGCGATTGTCGCTCACGTGGAGATCGAAGCCGCGGAAGCCCGGTCCCGCTTCCATCTTGCTAAGGATCGCGCCGCCGCCCTGCACCTTGACCCATACGCCGTAACTGAAGGAGTTGGTGCGGTCGAACAAGGCCAACGGCCCGAGATCAAGGTGCATCTTGCCGTCGAATCTCAAGCCCTTCCCAAGCCGGCCATCGACGAACTCCGGCTGGTCGTCGCGGATGAATCTTGCCTCGGAGATGGTGGTTTCTGGGGATGCTGCTTCAGCGGTCGGTGGCGTCCCGGCAGCGGGCGAGGCGGACTGGTCGGACTGCACCGCGAACGAATCATCGAGATGCAGCCGGGCAATCAAGC
>CAYXDZ010000293.1:0-1445 GCA_964463815.1 uncultured Verrucomicrobiota bacterium
GGGTTGCCCTGAAATAACGGACGGAGAATGGAGCAAACCTCTGTATGCTAACGCCCGGCAAAACATCATCTGCCCCCACCCGTCTGAAGTTGCACCAAACGTTCAAGCGTGAAGCCGTTGCCAACTGGCTCTCCAGTGGGAAGTCCGCGACCATCATTGGCGAGGAGTTGGGCATCAGCCCGGGCCGAAGGGCCGGGCGGGCTCTATGCGTGGAGGAAGCCCTTCGGCCCGCGCCGGCGATCTCCGCCCTCAAACTGGAGCTGGGCTACCGGCGGACCTTCGCCTCTCACCTCCAAGCGCGCACCGAGATCTTCGACTATATCGAAGTGTTCTATAACGGCCAGCGCATCCACAGCGCCCTTGACTACCTCACCCTCCGAATTCGAAACCAAATCCAACTAACCAAATCCCCTTTTTCCCTGTCCGATTTTTCGGAACAACCCACCTGCAGTCGGAATGCAAGCCATGATTCGTAGCCGCCGTCCGCTGCCACGTGAGTCGTGCGACCAGCCCCAGCTCCCGGTTGCCCATCCGTGTTGTGCTCTGCGTTCATCCGTGGTTTCGCTTCTGCAACCGTCCGTGTCTCCTCTACCGCTAGCGTAAGGCCTTTCCACGCCGGAGACTTCCTTGATTCCTGCTTTCCTCATTGTGATGCGGACCAGCGCTCAACGTCCCGCCGCTCACGGTCTCCGGCATGTCCCGCTGCTTGATCTTCATCACGAGCATGATCCGGCTCACCGCCCGGGGGCTGCCTACGGGGCTTCGCGAATCAGGCGAAGTCCCCACGGGTTAGACCCCATGGCACCACGCCACCACGCCGCCTACCGTGTCAACCGTGCGAGAGGACATTACCCGGCACGCAGTAAACTTAACCACGAAAGTAAACACAGCTATGAAACGAAAAATACACACCATCCTCGCCGCCTCCGCGGTGTCCGCCTTCGCGTGCTCCGCGCCGGCCCAGGACACAACCACGACCCGACCCAAGGCGGATCGGCCGGATTACTCCCAACACGAAACCGCCAAGGAGCGACGCGCGGACCGGCTGAATGGCGCGGCGAAAGCCAGCGAACTCATCGGCATGGACGTCAAAAACTATCAGGACGAGAAACTCGGCACCGTGGATGATCTCGGCGTGGATATGGAATCCGGCCGCGTCGTCCAGGTGATTCTATCTTCCGGCGGCTTCATCGGCATCGGCAGTTCGCTGACGGCCGTGCCGCCGGGCGCCCTGCACCATGACCCCACCGCCAAGGTGCTCCACCTGAATGCCGACAAGGCGAAGCTGGAAAGTGCCCCCAAGTTCGATAACGACAAGTGGGAGGAATCCTCCAGCTCAAACCGCCTGGCGGCCATCTATCGTCACTACGGCGAAGAACCGGCGTTCAACTTCATCGGCGACGGCCAGATGCAGCGGGATGGTCAACGCAACCAGACGGATCGCA
>CAYXDZ010000293.1:1545-4900 GCA_964463815.1 uncultured Verrucomicrobiota bacterium
TTCATCGGCGACGGCCAGATGCAGCGGGATGGTCAACGCAACCAGACGGATCGCAATCCGACCGAGCGTAACCCGACCGAGCGTAACCCGACCGATCGCAACCAGACCGATCGCAACCAGACCGATCAGCGCAATCAGACCGATCGCGATGAGGCGTATCAACGCAATCCGGTGTACCAGGGCAACCCGACCGATCAGCGCAACCAGGCGGGTCGCAACCCGGCGGATCTGCGCGACCAGGCCCAAGGAAGCCAGACGGACCAGCGTAACCAGACCGACCGCAATTCAGCGGACCAGCGCAATCAGGCTTACCAAGGCACCCAAGCGGGACAGGGCACCCAGATAGGCCAGGGTAATGAAGCCGACCAGCGCAACCAGACCGATCAGCGCAATCAGGCGTACCTGCGCAACCAGACCGGCCAGGCCAACCAAGCGGATCAACGCTACCAGACGAATCAGCGTAGCCAGACGGACCAGGCGGCCGATCCCCGCAACGTCGCGAGCCGCAACAACGATCAGACCTGGAATCAGTCCCGCTCCAACTCGGCGCGCCAGGGCATGATTCCCTCAGAACGCTTGGGCAAGGTCCAACGGGCCACGAAACTCATCGGTATGACGGTCAAGAACCGGCAGGATGAGACCATTGGGGAGGTGGAAAACCTCCTCGTCGATCTGCCCTCGGGCCGCTTGGTGGCCGTGGTGGTTTCCTCTGGCGGGTTTCTCGGCATGGGTGATGCACTCAGCGCCGTGCCCCCGACCGCCCTGCAGTTCAGTGCTGACCGGGATAATCTTCAGCTTGACGCCACGAAGGAAAAGCTGACCAGCGCGCCGCACTTCAAGTCCAATCAATGGCCGGACTTTGCGCAACCCGAACAGGCCGGCGGCGTTTACCGCGCCTACGAGGTGGAGCCGTACTTCGCCACCGACGCGACGACCGATGTGGACAACACGGATCGCAATGAGCGCGACCGGAACGACCAGACCCTGACCCCGACGGATCAGGGCAACAGCCCGGCGGACATCAGGATGACAGCCTCGATCCGCAAGGAAATCACCGCGGCCAACAACATGTCCGTCAACGCCAGGAACGTGAAGATCATCACCAAGGATGGCAAAGTAACGTTACGCGGGCCGGTCAACAGCGCCGACGAAAAACGGCTCATCGGGGAGATCGCCAACCGGATCGCCCGCGCCACGAACGTGGACAACCAGCTCGAGGTGAAAATCACCACCAGCGCCAACTAACACCCGAGTTCATGGGCAAGGCACCTCTTCTCCCGCCCTCTGCGGCACCCCCTCTCCTCCATTCAGGATGGAGGAGAGGGTCCAGGAGACGAGGTGCCTTAAACCTGCACCGGCCTTCAGGAACGACTCTTGTAGATCGCAAATTCCGCAACCAACGCAAATCAACGAAAGAAAATCGCATGTCAAACAAATCAGTATTCTGCATCGCCACGTCCCGCCCGCAGGCGGATCGCATTGTCGATCAACTCCGGTCGGCGAACTTCTCCAACAACGACATCTCCGTGTTGTTTCCCGACAAGGACAGTACGCGCGATTTCGCGCATGAGAAAAATACCAAGGCCCCCGAAGGCGCGGCCGTCGGTGCCGGCACGGGCGGCGTCCTGGGTGGCGCGCTCGGCTGGATCGTCGGAATCGGTGCCCTGGCCATTCCGGGCGTCGGACCGTTCATTGCCGCCGGCCCGATCATGGCCGCGCTGGGCGGGGCCGCCATCGGCGCCACCGCGGGGGGCATCGCGGGCGGGTTGATCGGCCTGGGCATCCCCGAGCTCGTAGCCAAACGGTACGAGGGCAAGGTCAAGGCCGGCAACATCCTGATCTCCGTTCACACGGAGGACTCGGATGAAATCGACCGGGCCAAGGACATCTTCGAGGCCGCCGCGGCGGAAGACATCTGCACCACGGGCGAGGCGTCCGTGCCCAAGGAGTCCGTGCCCAACCAGCAGCGCAAACCGGACATTCAGCCGGCGCGGCCGGCCGGCAAAATCGTCACCGGAGCCCACGTCTGAACCACCAACCCTCCGGCGGTCAGGTTACCTGACCGCCGGGGACTTTTTGAACCACTCCCTAATCAACCAAAGCAAAAGATGAAGACACTTGAAGATCTATTCCTGGACGAACTGGCCGACATTTATGACGCCGAGAAACGCATCGTGAAGGCGCTGCCGAAGCTCGCCAAAGCCACCACCTGCGATGAGCTTCGCGGCACTTTTCAAGCCCACTTGAAAGAAACCGAGGGGCACGTGAAGAAACTCGAACAGGTCTTCGCCTGCTTCGATCAGAAGCCCCGGGGGAAAAAATGCGAAGCCACCGTCGGGCTGTTGCAGGAAGGCGAGGACATTGCGGAGGAATACGCGGACTCGCCGGCCCTCAATGCCGCCCTCATCGGGGCGGCGCAAAAGGTGGAACATTACGAGATCGCCTCGTACGGCTGCCTGCATGAGTGGGCGGAGCTCCTGGATAATGAGAAAGCCGCCCGGCTGTTGCAGGGCATTCTCGACGAGGAAACCGCTGCCAATGAAGCCCTGAACGAGCGGGCGCACGCCACCAGCAACGCCGAGGCCCTGGGCAAACCGGACGAGGCCGGCACGTCGGTGAATCGGGGCCGCGCCACCACGCCGGCAATGCGCGGTGGTGGCCGCGCCGGCAAGTCGAACCATTCGCGGGTTGAGTCACTGGCCTAGCGGAAGAGTTTGCCTGCGACCGCAATCCGGCGGTTGCAGGCCGGCCCCCTGGCTTAATCAACAACCGCGCTTTCAAGACACCTTATGGAAATACTCTACACGATCATAATCGGCCTGGTGGTGGGGATCATCGCCAAGTTTTTGATGCCCGGGAAAGACCCCGGCGGCTTCATCATCACCACGCTGCTGGGCATCGCGGGGGCCTTCGTGGCCAGGTACCTTGGTCAGGCCTTCAACTGGTATGACGAGGGCGAAACAGCCGGATTCATTGCCTCGGTTTTAGGGGCCATCATTCTGCTCATTCTCTATCGCGTCACCTTGGGCCGGGGTAAAAATCGCGCCTGAACGTCAGGCCGGGGCGTGATCGTGGCGGAATGGCGGGCAAGATCACGGACATCGTGCCGCGAACGACTCACGGGCTTGAACCGGTTCAAACCGCATGAACCTTCATCGAACGTTGGCATGAAACTCCAGGGCAAAACCAAAATGCTGCTGGCAATCTTCATAACTGGCGTCCTCACGTGCTTCTTGACGCTGGTGGTCCTCAATCTCCGGGCGGGAGAAAGGCAGATCCGCTATCAACTGGCCCACCGTTTCGCGGTCGAAGACCCCCAGTTCCTGCGGTCCATGGGACTCTTGCTCGGGCCCGA
>CAYXDZ010000294.1:0-4896 GCA_964463815.1 uncultured Verrucomicrobiota bacterium
CTACCGGGATTCTCCACCAGGGCCCATCCCGGCTCGGGCATCGCGGTGGATGACCAAGGCCGGGTTTTCTTCACAACCGGCCCGATGATCGTGATGATCCAAACCAACGGCGTGGCTCGCATGATCGTGCATGATCAGTCGAACGAGAGGTTTTACCAACTGCATCACATTCAGCGCACCCCGGACGGCGAACTGGTGACGGCCTCCGATCTCGGCAATGCCGTCTGGCGTTTCACGCCGGAAGGCGGATTGACCCGCTACTATCCACCACCAAACGAGGATCGGCCCCTAAGCATCGGCGTGGGCGGCGATCCGTTTGCCCTCGACGGTGCGGGCAACCTCTACGCGGTCAACTCACGGCAGTATCGCTTCACGCAAATCCTGCGCATCAGTCCCGAAGGGCATATCCGCGTCCTGGCGGGCGGCGACTGGGGTTTTGCCGACGGCGTCGGGGAGCAGGCGAAGTTTGGCGATCTTCACGGCGGCAGCCTGATGGCCACGGCGGACGGCGCGTTGTTGCTCACCGACGACGATTGCCGCGTCCGCCGGATCGCGCCGGACGGGACCGTCACCACGCTCGCGGGTGGCGACCACGCCGGCTACCGGGACGGCCCTGGCCAGTCCGCCCGCTTTGAGGGTGCAAGCGGACTGGCGTTGGATAAGCAAGGCAACGTGCTGGTCGTGGAACGCGCGGGACGCATCCGCCAGATTTCAGCGAACGGAATCGTATCAACGCTGGCCGGCATTACCAACGGCGGCAGCACTGACGGCCCGGTCGTGACTGCCAGCTTCGATGAACCGACCGGAATCGCCGTGGCGCCGAACGGGGATCTGTTCGTGCTCGAACCGCACGCACCGCGCGTCCGCAGGATCTCCGACGGGCATGTGGTTACCATCGTACGTGGCTTGCCCTCACCCGCACCGTGAGGAAGATCGCATCGAGGGGCACCCAGGGACGCGGCCTCTCCGAACAGGTGCAACCCCGCCGGAGACCTCGCTGACTCCGTGGCCACGGCAGGCTAGCGACGCCTTAATAAATGCAGTAAATCACGCGCGGCCGGGATGCGCAGCCACCAGCCCAGCACAAAATAAACGATTCCCGCCGCCGTCGCCGGCACAAAGACTTCGCCCAGGCAGAGCCACTTGTTTGCGTGACCGAGTTGGGTCGTCCACCAGTTGACGAGCCACCAGGCGATCAGCCCGGCGACGAGCAGCGCGCCCGCGATGGAGGCTAATTGGCCGCGGAGTTCGCCCCAGTCGAGCCGGCCCACTTTCTTGCGCAACGCGAAGACCAGGAGGCCGGCGTTCAGCGTGGCGGTCACCGAGTTCGCCAGGCCAAGACCGAGGCCTTTGAAGGGAATGATGAGCGCGTAGGCGAGCGCGATGTTCAGCAGCAGGCAGACGATGCTGATCCGCATCGGCGTCCGGGTGTCGCCGGTGGCGTAGAAGGCCCGGGCGAGGATGTTCACCAGCGAAAAGGCGATCAAGCCGGGAGCCAGTCCGAGGACGGTTCCCGCCGCGCTCAACGTGCTCAACGCCGTGAACTCGCCGCCCTCGAACAGCAGCCGCACGATCGGCTCGGCCAGCACGCCGAGCAGCACGGCGGCGAGGCCGTTCACAAAGATCAAATTGCCCACGCCTTCGCGCAACGTGGCGCGGAACTCCGGAAACTTCTTCTCCGCCACGAGCTGCGAGAGCGTCGGCAGGAGGAAGGTGGCGAGGGTGATGCCGAACAGGCCTTGTGGCAGTTCCATCAAACGCACGCCGTAGTTGAACGAGGAAAGAATGCCTTCGCCGTGCAGTTTGGCGATGCCTTGCGTAAGAAAGACGTTCACTTGAAACGCCGCCACCCCAAGCGTGCCGGGGATCATCCGATGCACCACGAGCCGAACGGTTTCATTACCGAGGGGGTTCACCCACCGTGGGCGGAATCCCTCCTGGTGCAGGGTCGGCCATTGGAAAAGCATTTGTGCGAGACCGGCCACGAGCACGCCGATGGCGAGCCCGAAGACCTGGGTGGGCAATTCACCCGCCATGCGGGGGGCCACCCACAAAGTGAAGGCAATCATGACGACGTTGAGCATCGTGGCACCCATCGCCGGAATGAAGAAATGGCCGCGTGAGTTCAACATGCCCATGAACATTGCGGTGACACACACGAGCAGCATGTAGGGAAACATGAAACGCATCAGCTCGAACGTGAGCCGGTTCGCTTCGGAAGGGGTGCCTGCGGCGAGGTAAAACGACAGCCCGAGCATCGCCAACCCGACCACGACGCTGGCGGCAATGACGAGCCCCGAGAGCACGGCGTTGGCCGCCCGCCACATCTCGCGTTCGCCTTCCTTGATCTCCTTTTCCTTGAAGAGCGGCACAAACGCGGCCGTGAGCGCGCCTTCGCCCAACAGCCGGCGAAAGAGGTTTGGCACCATGAACGCGAAAATGAACGCGTCGGCCACCCAGCCCGTGCCCATGAAGCGCGCATAGACAATCTCGCGCACCATGCCGAGCACCCGGCTGAGTAGCGTCGCCGCGCCCATCGCCCCGGAGGATTTCAGCATCTTGGACATGAACCGGGCGCGAGGTTCGGGAGTCCCGCCGCAAACTGCAAGGGGGAAGGCGCAGGGAAAGCTCCAACCAGCAAGTGCCCGAGGCCCGTGGACTCAGGGCAGGACCCGTTGATCGTGGAAATCGGACGCGTTGGAAAAATTTGCTCGCAGTCACCCGGTGCCGCGGGCACGGTTCGGCCAATCACCCGATCAACCGCGAATCCGGATTATGCCCGTGCATCAGATCAAAATCTTCAAAGGGCTCGAGGACGACACCTCGACCATCGAGCACGACGTCAATGAGTGGCTGGCCAAGAGCAAGGTCAAGGTCATCCAGATCATCGGCAACGTGGCTCCGCAAACCCTCGCCGCCGAAACGGTCAAGAACACCCTCTCGCGCACCAACCACCCGCCATCCGATGTGATGCTGGTGGTGTTGTACGAGCAGGCCTGACCCACGCGCGCCGCGTAACCCTGGCCCCGCAATCCCGTCCATGACGTGATGGCAAGGTTCTGCTTCGCAACATCCGCGCCCATGCGCTCACTGCTCCTCGGCCTGATTCTTCTTCCGGTCGCAAACGCCTCGCTCAACTCGCAAGAGTGGACGCGTTTTCGCGGTCCGAACGGCACCGGCCTCAGCGACGCCACGACCGTGCCGGTGAAATGGACCGAAGCGGACTACAACTGGCGGGTCAAGCTGCCGGGCGGTGGGCATTCCTCGCCGGTGTTGTGGGGCGAACGCATCTTCCTGCTCGCCGCCAATGCGGGTAATCTGTCGGTTCTCTGCCTGGCTGAACGGGACGGGAGTCTGCTGTGGAAACAAGATTATCCCCACGGCGAGTATGAGCTGCACAAGTTCAGTTCATTCGCCTCGGCCACCTGCGCGGTCGATGCGGAGCGGGTTTATTTCACGCGGCAGAATGGCGGCGACATGTTCCTCTCCGCGCTGACGCATGACGGCAAACCAGCGTGGGAACACCCTCTCGGGCCCTTCGAATCGCAGCACGGGAGCGGACACTCCCCCATCGTTCACCGCGAACTGGTCATCGTCGCGAACGACCAGATGCGGGAGGGGGCGATCGTGGCGGTCGAGCGCAAGACGGGTAAACTGGTGTGGTCAATACCTCGCAGCCCGGGGATGGCCGATTATTCCGTGCCTTGTTTGCTCGAACAACCCGGCCTGGCTCCGTTGCTCATTTTCAACACCCGCGAGGACGGCATCAATGCGGTCGATCCCGCCACCGGCAAGCTGGTGTGGTCCACGGCCGCGGGCGCGCTGCGGTTGCGCAGCGTGAGCTCGCCGGTCGTCGCGGGAGGGTTGACGTTTGCCTCGTGTGGCAGTGGCGGCGGCGGCAACTACGTCATCGCCGTGCGCCCGCCGACCGACGGTAACGCCGTCGCCAAGGTGGCTTACGAGGTTCGCAAGTCCGCCCCCTATGTTCCCTCGCCGATCGCTCACGACGGGCTGCTCTTTTTGTGGAGCGACGGCGGGATTGTGACCTGCATTGATCCGGCGACGGGGGCCGAGAAATGGCAGGAGCGCGCGGGCGGAAACTACTTCAGCTCGCCCGTGTGCATTGATGGCAAACTCTACGGCACGACCACGAACGGCGAAGTGGTGGTGCTGGCGGCCGGCCCGGAGTTCCAGGTGCTCGCCCGCAACCGGCTTGGCGAAGCCACGCACGCGACGCCGGCGGTCGCCCACGGCCGGATTTATTTCCGCACCTGGGAACACCTCATCAGCCTCGGTGGCCCGAAACCTTTCCCGGCAAACTGATGTTGGGCCTCGATCCAGAAAGCGTCCTCGCCCGCGTCAAGGCGGCCGGCGAACCGGTGCGGCTTCCGAACCTGCGGCAGTCGGTGCTGGTGGGCACCCTGGGCTTCACCAGCGTCAGCGTTTTGATGTACGGCTTGTGGGCGGTGGCGGGGGGGTGGCTGCAACACACACTCGGTGAACTCCTGTTCTACGCCGTGCTGGCCGTGGGCTTCATGGCCGGCGGCGGGGCGGTGTTCAAACCGATCCTCATCGGCGCGAATCTCGGCCGCTTCTACGTGCTGTTTGTCGGCTCGTTCCTGCTCTACGCGGTCATCTGGACGGTGTGCTGGTTCCAAATGCGCGCCGCCGGGGAATGGCTGGCGACCGTGCTGGGGCCGGCAGCGATGGCCGCCCTCTTTGCCTGGGCGTTCAGAGCCGGCAACCAGGCGCTTCGTTGCGCTGCGGTGCTTATTCTCGGTCACACGCTTGGCTACTTCGTCGGCTCCTGGCTTTTTGCCTGGGAGCCCCTGCGCAACCGCCTCGGCATGGTGCTCTGGGGCGTGACCTACGGGGCCGGCTTCGGCACGGGCATCA
>CAYXDZ010000295.1:0-4881 GCA_964463815.1 uncultured Verrucomicrobiota bacterium
ACCTTGGCCGGAGCGCGGTTGATTTCGTCGGCCAGCACCAGGTTGGCGAAGACGGGGCCGCGTTTGGTGGAGAAGCTGCCGGATTGCGGGTTGTAAATCTGGGTGCCGATCACGTCGGCGGGGAGCATGTCCGGGGTGAATTGCAGCCGGGAGAACTTCACGTTGATCGCCGAGGCGAGCGTTTTCACCGAGAGCGTCTTGGCCAGACCGGGCACCCCCTCCAAAAGGACGTGGCCGTTCGCGAGCAGGCCGATGATAAGCCGTTCGACGAGGTATTTCTGGCCGACGACGACCTTGTTGATCTCACTCATGAGAGGAGTAACGAAGGCGCTGGCCTCTTTAACTGCCTCATTGATAGCGGTTATTCCGGTGTTCATGCTTTGGTGCGGCGGAGTGTAATGACGTGTTGGTGGACAAGGAAACAGAAATTCCGTTTGGAAAAATCCGACCCTGTGCCGGGCTGGGAATGGTTCTGGCTTTAGAACGGTTAAGAACTCTTGCAGGCGTGCCGATGAGATCTTCGCCCTTGATTGCTGTCTCACGAACCCGTGCATTCTGAATGATTGACGCCCAATCCAAATCGCCGACCTCCGGCCTCGATCTTTACGCCGGCGCGCTGGAACTCATCCGAGACGCGGTGCTCATTGTGGACACCGGTGGCCGGTTGCTCTTCATCAATCGCACCGGGGAACAGCTTACGGGTTGGCGTTCCCACGAAGCGGTCGGCCGGCCGTTGACCTCCATTTTGAAGCTGGCGCACGCCGACACCCACCGGTTGATCGCGGATCCGGTGAAGGCCTTGCTCCAGGAGTCACAGTTGCTGGAGTTGCGCGGCAAACTCCTGTTGATCGCCAAGGATGAAACCGAAATCGCCATCGCGGACAGTGGGTCCGCACCGCGGGGCAGGAATGGCCGGGTCACCGCCGCGTATCTCATTTTCCGGCAGATCAGCGAGAAGTCCGCGACGGAGGACGCCAATGCCATTCTCAACAGCCACATGGAGGTTATTGGCGCGCTGGCTGGCGGCATTGCGCATGATTTCAACAACGTCCTGACCGCCGTCGTCGGCAACCTGTCACTGGCGCGGATGTACTATGACGACAAGCCCGACATGACGCGCAGCCGCCTAGAACAGGCCGAGCGTGCGTCACTGCGGGCACGGGAAATCTCCCGTCACTTGCTGACTTTTGCCAAGGGTGGAGCCCCCATCCGGAGCACCACGCGGATCGAGGAGTCGATCAAAAACACGGTCACCCAGGCGCTGCATGAGTTTGAGGTTCATTGCGAGTTCGAGGTGGCGACGAACCTCCATCCCGTGGACGTGGATCTCGGTCAGTTGAACCTTGGCTTGCGCAACCTGGTAATTCACGCCGCGCATTCGTCGCCGCCCGGTGGCCGGATCGAAGTTTCCGCCGCCAACCTGGAGCTCGGCCGGGGCATGGTTTCCGGATTGAAGCCCGGTCGCTACGTGCGGATCTCGATCCGTGATTTCGGGCAGGGAATTCCCGCCCAGCAAATCAGTCGCATCTTCGAGCCCTACTTTATCACGCGGAAAACCGGCAGCGGACTGGGTCTGGCGACCGCCCATTCCATTGTCCGGCGGCACGAAGGAGCGATCACCGTCGAGTCGATCATCGATGCCGGCACCACGTTTCATGTGTTCCTGCCGGCGTCCACGCGTTCTCCGGCATCCGAAGTTGCCAATGTCGATGATCGTATCCACCGGGGCAGCGGCCGTATCTTGATCATGGACGACGAGGCTGATGTGCGGCTCGTCGCCAGCGACATGCTGGAGTTGATGGGCTATGACGTGGACACCTCCCCGGACGGTGGCCATGCCCTGCAATTATATGCGAGCGCGAAACGCATCGGTCGTCCTTATACGGCCGTAATCTTTGACCTGACGATTCCGGCCGGGATGGGTGGCAAGGAGGCAATTGCCAAACTGCGGGAGATTGATCCCGGTGCCAAGGCGATCGTTTCCAGTGGATATTCGTATGACCCGGTCATGGCGAACCACCTGGAGTTCGGTTTCGACGGAGTGGTGCCCAAGCCCTATAAACCGGATGAACTGGCCCGAGTTTTGAATACGGTGATTCAGAGCAAGGACGACAAGAATCTCGAGGCGTATTGACTCCGGTTGTGATGTTGCGCGGGTAAGAACCGACGCTGAAAGTAGCCGTGATCACGGGTTCTCAACCGGCCCCGCGCAATCGCTGTTTGCTTTCCAAATCCGCTCCAGGCGCTTTGGGTCTTTGCTCATGGCTGGACCAACCGGCACTTAACTCCGGCGCTCGCTCAGCCACCTGCCCGGAATTTCGTGACTTGCCTTTTCCGCATGGTGGCGAGCGGGTTCGTCCCTCGCGCTTCATCGCCCGACAAAGCTCGGTTCGTGACAAATGTGGCGGATCCTGAGACCATCCTTCCGTGAACCCTTATCAAATTGCCTGCCGTTGCTTGAACCTGCTGTTTGCGTTTGCCCCTTTGCTGGGCGTGGGGGCTGCGGAAATCCGACATTCCTTTCTCGCCACCGGCGCTCAAACCCGAATTGTCGCCGAAGATGGCTCCACTGCCTGGAGCTTTCCTCACAGCACCCGCGATGGCTGGGTCTTGCCCGAAGGACGCATCCTGCTGGCGCTGTCGAAGAACGACCAGCATCCCGGAGGTGCGGTGGTGGAAGTGGATCGCTCCGGCAAGGTTTTGTTCGAGTTCAAAGGCACCCAGTCCGAGGTAAACACCGCCCAGCGGCTTGCCAATGGGAACACCCTGCTCACGGAAGCCGGTCCCCAGCCCCGCGTGCTCGAGGTGAATCCTGCCGGCCAGATCGTCGTCGAGTTTCCCATCCAGTGCCAGTTGACCAATTTTCACATGCAGACCCGCATGACCCGCAAGCTCGCAAACGGCCATTACCTCATCCCCCACTTGCTCGACAAGGTGGTGCGCGAGCACAAGCCCGACGGCGCCGTCGCCTGGGAAGCGCCGACTCCGAACTGGGCCTTCACCGCGATCCGGCTTCCGAACGGCAACACGCTCGTCGGCTGCACTTATGGCAACGTCGTAGTCGAATTGAATCAAGCGGGCGAAATCGTATGGCAGTTGTCGAATGACGATCTCGAGGGGGACCCGATCAAAGACGCGTGCGGCGTCCAGCGACTGGCCAACGGAAACACGGTCGTGACCAGTTACGGCCTCGGCGAAAACCGCCGCAAACTAACCGAAGTGACACCGGATAAGAAAGTGGTCTGGACTTACACGGACAGCTCGGCGCACGGCATCCATCACTTCCAGATTCTCACTACCAACGGCCAGCCCGAGCCAGCGCCCGCTTTGCGATGAATTGCTCTGCCACCAAACTGCTCTCGCTGCTGACCGCTTGCGGGGCGGCTGGGATCGTCACTTCGGTGGCCGCAGCCGAGGCCTTCAAGGCCGAGGATGTCGCCTTCTTCAGCGCGAAGATTCAGCCACTGCTCGAACAGCGCTGTTACGAGTGCCACAGCCACGGCGCGAAAAAGCTCAAGGCCGGACTGTTCCTTGATAGTCGCAGTGGCGCCCTCCAAGGCGGTGATTCCGGTCCCGCGCTCGTGCCTGGCAATCCCGATGAAAGCCTGTTGATCAAGGCCGTCCGGTACGAAGACGTGGATTTGGAGATGCCGCCGAAGACCAAACTTGCGGATGGGGAAATCGCCTTGCTCGAAGACTGGGTCAAGCGTGGTGCGCCGTGGCCAGCGGACAAGCTTGCTGGAGATGGCACCAAGTCCGGCAACGAGTTCAATCTGGAGGAACGGCGGCGAAATCACTGGGCCTGGCAGCCGGTGAAAGTGGTGCCTCCGCCCAAAGTTGAGGCCGCCACTTGGCCAGCGGAGCCGATCGACAACTTCATCCTCGCGAAGCTCGAGGCTGCCAAGCTTGCGCCCGCGCCGGTAGCGGATCGCCGGACCTTGATCCGCCGGCTTTCCTTCACGCTGACCGGCCTACCGCCGACGCCGGAGGAAGTGCAGGCGTTCGAAAGTGATACTTCGGCTGAGGCCTACGCCGGGGTGGTGGGCCGGCTGCTAGATTCGCCGCGCTTTGGCGAACGTTGGGCGCGGCACTGGCTGGATGTCGTCCGTTACTCGGAGACGCTCGGGCACGAGTTCGATTACCCGCTGCCCAATGCGTGGCGCTATCGCGACTACGTGATTCGCGCGATCAACCAGGATGTGCGTTACGACTGGTTCATTCGCGAGCATCTTGCCGGTGATCTGTTGAACGAGCCGCGTCGCGATCCCGCGACCGGCCTCAACGAGTCCGCCATCGCCACGGGCTTCTTCTGGTTTGCCCAACAAGTGCATTCGCCGGTGGACATCAAGGGCAACCAGCTCGACCTCCTCGACAATCAGATCGACACCGTAACCCGCGGCTTCCAGGCGATGACCGTCTCTTGCGCCCGTTGCCACGACCACAAGTTCGACGCCATCTCGACGAAGGATTTTTACGCGCTCTACGGCGTGCTCGCGAGCAGCCGCTACGCGCAGGCGGACGTGGGGGAAGCTGGTAAGTTCGCGGGTGAACTGAAGAAGCTGGTAATGCAGCGCGAGGAACTGGTCCGCACCCCAGACGGTAGGAGCCGACGTGAGGAGGCTCAAATATCCCAACCCGAAACTTTCCAGAGCCTCCTCACGTCGGCTGCTACCAAGGGTTGGTTCTTTTCCGGCGCGGCCTTTCACGACGCCCGCGTCCAACCCGGCGACCTGTTGTTCTCCGGTCCGACGAACTCCGTCCTACGCACCACCGCGCCACTGATCTCCTCGCGCAAGCTCTCGCGCTGGCTACACGGCGCGGCACGGTCGCCGAACTTCACGATCACCAACCGTTACCTCCACGTGCTGGCGGCGGGGCAGG
>CAYXDZ010000296.1:0-4841 GCA_964463815.1 uncultured Verrucomicrobiota bacterium
TGTCAGTTTGCGGGCAAAACCAGCCAGTAGTTTGCGGGTGAAAACCACCCACCTTTGAGGGGAAGCGTTGTCCTGAAGTTCCCGGAATGGGAATGCAGGGGCGATGAATCAACTCAAAGTGAATCGGCAGCACACCATGATGAAACAATCGATCAATTTGGCGATCCGCCAGCACTCGTTTGAACACTGCAGCCCACACGCCGGACTGGGCTCAGCGACTAGGTCAACTAGTTCCGTTGATGGCGATGCTTGTTGAATTACCGATGGTTTCTGGGGTGCGAATGGTGTCTACAGCCCTTATCGCAAGCTGGCAGAAAGGGCGCAAAAACAACCCCTTCCGCCATTTTTCGTTCCTTCAGGCACTCCAAAACGTTGCGTGAGTGAGCTGCCAAAGAGCTTGCGCCGGGCAAAACGGCGGTTCGGCGTCGTAAATCCAATAGGCGGCATGGGCTTTCATCCTTTGTTTAACCAGGATTCTTGCCCTCTTGGCTGAATTGACACTTGCCAGACTTGCTTCCACACGCGGTTTTCCAGGACTGGTCCTGGTTGGGTGTCCAAAAATCGAAGATTGCCGGAATATAGGATATAGCTTCTCTCATGTCTGCAGATTTGCCTCGTCGATTTGAAGATTCGAACGCCGCCCAGCAGCGCTTCTTGTCGCTGTTCCTGCGCAGCGAGCGGGAGATCTTCCGCTACGTGGCCGCGCTGGTGCCCAATCTCGCGGACGCCGATGACATCGTCCAGCAGACGGCGCTCGCGCTGTGGGAGAAATTTGACGCCTACGACCCGGCCCAACCGTTCACCCCCTGGGCCTGCCGGTTTGCACTGAACAAGGCCCGGCAATGGATGGAGCGTCGCCAACGTTGGCAGGCGCTCCTCGACAAGGGACTGGCCGAGGAACTGGCAGGGCGTCGCGAGGAGTTGCTGCCTGAACTGGAAGTCCGGTTCAAACATCTGGAGGGCTGTTTGGGCAAACTACCTGAGGAGCAGCGGTCGCTGGTCGAGGGTTACTATTTCCGTCGGGACGGCATTGAGCAACTGGCAGCGAGTTCAGGCCGGACGGTAGCCGCAAGCTACAAGATGTTGCAGCGCATCCGGCACGCCTTGCAGGTCTGCATCGAAAACGCCGCCCGTCCGGAAGGTGCCGCTTCATGAACCTCACCTTCCCTTCGCGTGAATTCGACGAGGCGGTGGCGGCCGTCTGCCACGACGCCGTGTCTGATGAGCAGGCGCGGGCGCTAAACAAGCTCTTGCAGACGAATGGTGAGGCCCGCGACGAGTATCTCTGGCGGCTGGAAGTTCACGCCCGTCTCGCCTCGACGCCGGACCTGTTTGCCGGAGCAGCGACCGATGACGCGCAAGCTGTCCACGCCAGATTTGATCCGGTTTCTCAGCAAGCAGTTTCTCCACGGCCTGCCTTGCGCCCTGCCTGGCATCGGAAAAGAGCGTGGGCGATTGCATTGACGGCTGGGCTGGCGCTGGCTGCGGCCGGATGGTGGGGACTGAATCTCTGGAATTCAGGCGAGCGGAGGGGAACGACCAGCACAGCCGTCGCTATGCTGAATCGCGTCGTGGATGCCGAGTGGATGCCGGGCAGCGAAGTTCCACGCCCGGGTGCGCCGCTCGAACCGGGATGGTTGCGGCTGAACTCGGGCCTGGCGCAGATCGTATTCTACAGCGGTGCCCGGGTTGCGATCCAGGGTCCGGCTGAGCTGGAGATCATTTCTGAAAGCGAAGCGGCCTGCCTTCGCGGCCGGCTGACCGCCGAGGTGCCACCGCAGGCGCGGGGTTTCCGTATCGACACGCCCCGGTTGAGCGTTGCGGACCTGGGCACGTCATTCGGACTGGCCGTTGCCGATCAGCGGACGGAAGTCCATGTGTTCACGGGGGCCGTTGAACTGCGCCCCACCGCGGGCGGTGGCAGGCGTGATCTGCTCGCAGGGCACGGCGCGGTGGTGGAGCCCGCCAACTCCATCCAATTCATCGAGGCCGCTCCGGCGGCCTTTGCATCGTTGTTCGACTTGCAGGCTAAGTCGCTGGTCGCGGAAGCCCGGCGGTATGATCAGTGGCGTGCCGCGAGCGAGCGCCTGGATGACGATCCCGCGTTGTTGGTGCAGCTCGACTTTGAGGCCGGCGCATCCGCCGACTGGCGGCTTCGCAATCTGGGCCACCGAAGCGGTTCGGTGTCCGACGCCACGATCGTGGGGTGTCAATGGATCAACGGCCGCTGGCCGGAGAAGCGGGCGCTCGAGTTTCAGAGCGTGAATGATCGCGTGCGATTGAGTGTGCCCGGCGAATTCGAATCCTTGACGCTCGCCGCCTGGGTGCGGGTGCAGGGGCTGGACCGGAAGATCAACTCGCTGTTTATGAGCGATGGGTTTCTGCCCGGGACCATCCACTGGTTGATCCGCAACGACGGCGTGCTGGGCCTGACCGTGATCGGCGCCGACCCGCGAGACCACCAGATCGTGGCCAGCCCGCCCGTGCTCACCTTGGATCGGTTCGGGCTGTGGCTGCATCTGGCCGTCGTGCTCGACGGAGACACGAAACGCGTGACCCATTATGTCAATGGGCTGCCGGTCAACGAAATGGAACTGAGAATCGACCCGCCGTTTCGCGTCGGATCCGCCGAGCTCGGCAACTGGAACGCCCGCGGGTTCCCCGGCAACGATCCGTTCCTCATCCGCAATTTTAGCGGCGCGATGGATGAATTTCTCCTGTTCGGCCGCGCCTTGAATGCCGCCGAGATCGGCGGCCTCCACGCCGATGGCAAACCGCAACCCGAGCCCCTGATCCGCACCGATAGACGACCTTGATCGAGAACCAAACCACTCCACATGAAAACCACACTGTCGCTCCTCGCGCTCACTTCCCTCCTGTCGGGCCCGCTTTGTCTGGCCCAGGACAACCCGCAAACGCCCCCGGCCGACGACTGGAAGCCGGCACCCACCAACCAGCCCGGCAAGGAGTATCCGAAAGTGAACTCGGAAGGCCGCGTCAAGTTCCAGATCGTCGCGACCAACGCACAGAGCGTCGGCGTGAGTTTCCGCGACAGCAGCGCGTTCACCAAGGGCGCGGACGGCGCGTGGTACGGGCACACCCGACCGCTGGACGAGGGCTTCCACTATTACACGATCAGCATTGACGGCGCGAACGTGCCGGACCCGAACAGCAAGATGTATTTTGGTGCGATGCGCTGGGGCAGCGCCGTCGAAGTCCCGGCCCACGACCAGGATTTCTACGCGCTCAAGAACGTGCCGCACGGGCAGTTGCGGGAAATTTACTTTCACTCGCCGAGCACCGGCTCAATGCGCCGGGCGTTCGTCTATACGCCGCCGGGTTATGATCAGAACCTGGATCAGCGTTATCCCGTGCTTTATCTTCAACACGGCTGGGGCGAGAACGAGTACGGCTGGGGTGCGCAGGGCTACGCCGCGTTCATCATGGACAACCTGCTGGCGGACAACAAAGCCCGGCCGTTCATCATCGTGATGACCTACGGCATGACGAACGAGACGCGGATGGGTGGCATGCGGGAGTTCAAGATCGAGCCCTTCGAGACGGTGCTCGTCAAGGAGCTGGTCCCCCACATTGACGCGAACTTCCGCACGCTGTCTGACCAGCCCAACCGGGCCATGGCCGGTCTCTCGATGGGGGCCATGGAAACCAAGATGATCACCCTGCGGAATCCCGACACGTTTTCGCACATCGGTCTCTTCAGCGGCGGAAGCATCTCCATGGAGGATGTGAACAACACCCCGGGTTTCAAGGAGAAGTTCAAACTCGTGTTCGTCAGCTACGGCAGCCGTGAACTGGGCGGCAACCGGGGCGGGCGGGGCGGCGATCCCAAGGCAAATGTGGCCGCGCTGAAAGAGGCGGGCATCAACAGCGTGTTCTACGAATCGCCGAACACCGCCCATGAATGGCAGTCCTGGCGGCGCAGTTTGCGCGAAATCGCGCCATTGTTGTTCAAGAACTGAAACCTGCCGCGAAGTGAATCCCTCTATTCCCCGTAACCTCACCCAAACTATGAAAGCATTCCTTGCAATTCTCACGCTCGTGGTCGGGCCGCTCGCCGCGTTGGCGGCGGATGTCACCGGCACCTGGAAGGCCGAATTCGACACCCAGATCGGCGTCCAGAAATACACCTTCACCTTGAAACAGGACGGTAACACCGTCGCCGGCAAGGCGAACTCCGAGATCGGCGAAGGGAAGAACGAATCGCCGCTGACCGAAGGCAAGGTGGACGGCGACACGGTGTCGTTCGTCGAATTGCTGGACTTTCAGGGCAATCAGTTGCGGATCACTTACCGGGGCAAGGTTGCCGGCAAGGAGATCAAGTTTACCCGGCAGGTGGGCGATGTCGCCACTGAGGAACTCGTCGCCAAGCTCGCTGCGCCCGCGATCGACATTGCCGGGAAATGGCAGGCGGAGTTTGACACCCAGATTGGTCTGCAGAAGTACGTCTTCGACTTTCAGGTAAAGGACGGAAGTGTGACCGCCAAGGCCACGGCCGAGGGCGGCGACCAGAAGCGCGACGTGGCGTTCACCGAGGTGAAGCTCGCGGGCGACACGCTGACGTTCGTGGAGATGCGGCCGATCCAGGACAACGAGATCCGCATTGAATACACCGGCAAGGTGAGCGGCCAGGCAATCCAGTTCACGCGCAAGGTCGGCCAGTTCGGGAGCCAGGAGGCCCGGGCTACGCGGGTGGCTGCGGCGGCAGCAAACGCTCCCGCCAACCGGCCACCGGCCGCCGGTCCTGGCCGGGGCGGTCGCGGCGGTTTTGGCGGCCCGATTACGCTCGGCCCGGACGACAAGCGGGCGTTCCCGGAAGAACC
>CAYXDZ010000297.1:0-4836 GCA_964463815.1 uncultured Verrucomicrobiota bacterium
ATGGCCTTCAACAGATTGGCGATGGCAGCCTCCCCCTCGGGGGTGCCCGCCAAAGCAGCGGTCGCACTGCCCCGCACAATCGGGGTGTCATCACCCGGAAACTGATACTTGGAGAGCAGATCGCGGATTTCCATCTCCACCAGATCCAGCAATTCGGCGTCGTCCACGAGGTCTACCTTGTTCAGGAAGACGACAATGGCCGGCACACCGACCTGACGGGCGAGCAGGATATGCTCGCGCGTCTGCGGCATCGGACCGTCGGCGGCGCTTACCACCAGGATGGCGCCATCCATTTGGGCCGCGCCCGTGATCATGTTTTTCACATAATCGGCGTGGCCGGGGCAGTCAACGTGGGCGTAGTGGCGGGTCTCGCTCTCGTATTCGACATGGGAGACGGCGATGGTCACCGTTTTGGTCTCATCACGCACGGTGCCGCCCTTGGTGATTTCAGCATAGCTGATCTTGGGGGCCAGCCCCTTGCGGTTTTGCACCTCGACGATGGCGGCAGTCAGTGTCGATTTGCCATGGTCAACGTGACCGATGGTCCCCACATTCACATGGGGTTTGGTGCGTTGAAAATTCTCTTTTGCCATGTTGTCTCCTGCTTCGAGTAATTAGTTGGTTGTCTGTTTGCCTGTTAACGTTTCGGACTGTCGGACTGTGACTGACTAAGTGGAGCCCATGACCGGGCTTGAACCGGTGACCTCGTCCTTACCAAGGACGTGCTCTACCGACTGAGCTACATGGGCGCAGCCGATTACTGGCACTGGCGTTATATCCAAAGACAAAACAACCGTCAGCTCCCTATCCTTACTGGTGACCTGGAGCTGACAGCGCTTATCAGGTTTGGCACAATGCGGCCGGGACGTTAGTAACGGCCCCTTGGGGTGTCAACGGTTTTGTCGGATAATTTTTGAATCTGTTTATCCACCTGCCAGATCCCACCCGGCAATCACTCATCCGGGCCGTTTTGGAGGGGGATCCAAACCATATTTGAGCCAAGTGAACCCGCTGCCCAACCCCCGCCCGTGCCTTGCGCGAGGTGTTTTGTCGGTTGCTCCGAATCCACTGGAGCACCCCATCCAAGGCGACCCGGGCTGCTGATCTTGCGGTATCGGTTGAACATAGGCTGGCCACCATTTGGCGGATCGCTAGACTTGGCCCACAGCACCATGAACTCCACCCCGCCCCGGGCAGGACCGCCAAATAAAAACACAAGCAACCTTTGTGTCAGCGGAATCCGGCGGGTTTGCCGCACTGAATCCAACAGATTCATTCAATACAACCAATTCCATATTAGAATGTTGCGAATATTTATCGCCGTCTGGCTGGCCCTCACGCACTGCGAGCCGTTTGTCGCAACCGCCACCCAAATTGACCCCTCTCTCAGCCCCACGCGCAGCCTGATCGAGCGGTTCCGGAGCGACCGCGGCGCACTGGAACGGCTCTACAACATCAATGTTTCGACCAATCGCACTACCCGGCTGCACAAGCTGTTCGCCGACCACCTCGCAGCCCTCGAACAACTTGACTTTCAATCGCTCGACGAAGCGGGCCGGATCGACTGGCTGCTGCTCCGCAACCAGCTCCAGTTTGAGCAGCGGGAACTGGACTACACTGCGCATAAGGCCATCGAGATTGCCGATCTGATTCCGTTCGCGCCCGTGATCATCGACCTGGAGGAAAACCGCCGCCGCCTCCAACCGCAGGAACCGCGCGCCAGCGCCCACTCGCTGTCGGCCATTCCGATCACGATCAAGACCGTAACCGAGAAGCTCGAGCAACAGGTCAAAGACAAAGCCGCCCCCGGCGCGGTCCTGGGCCGGCGGGCCGCGATGGCGGTGGATGACCTGCGCGGTTCATTGCGCAACTGGAACCGGTTTTATGCCGACTATCATCCGTCGTTCACCTGGTGGGTGCAGGCGCCGTACGCCGCCGCAGACAAGGCGCTCGAAGATTACGCCTGGTTCCTGCGCGAAAAGCTGGCCGGCTTCAAGAAGGGCGAGGACGATCCGGTGATCGGTGATCCCATCGGGCGCGCGGCGCTGCTCGACTACCTGCGGGCGGAACTGATTCCCTACACGCCGGAAGAATTGATCCGGATCGCGGAGAAGGAATTTGCCTGGTGCGAGCGCGAGATGAGGCGCGCGGCGGATGACCTTGGTTTCAACGGCGACTGGGCGAAGGCGATGGCGCACGTCAGCCAACTGTACGTGGAACCGGGCGAACAACCACAGATGATCAAGGAACTCGCCGACGAAGCGATCGCGTTCCTCGAAGCGCGCGACCTGGTGACGATCCCGCCCCTGGCAAAAGAGACCTGGCGCATGGAGATGATGCCGCCCGAGCGCCAGAAGGTGAATCCCTACTTCCTCGGTGGTGAGGTGATCCAGGTGAGTTACCCCACCGATGACATGAGCCATGAGGAGAAATTGATGAGCATGCGCGGCAACAACCGGCACTTCAGCCGCGCGACCGTGCAGCACGAGTTGATTCCCGGCCACCATCTGCAGGGGTTCATGGCACAGCGTTGGAACACGCATCGTTCGCTGTTCCGCACGCCGTTTCTGGTCGAAGGCTGGGCGCTCTACTGGGAGATGCTGCTGTGGGATTTGAACTTCCCGCAATCCGCGGAGGACCGCGTGGGCATGCTCTTCTGGCGGTCGCATCGCTGCGCGCGGATCATCTTCTCGCTGAAGTTTCATCTGGGCGAAATGACGGCGCAGGAATGCATCGATTACCTGATCGAACGCGTCGGCCACGAACCGCGCAATGCCACCGCCGAAGTGCGCCGCTCCGTGGCGGGTGATTACAGTCCGCTGTATCAAGCCGCCTACATGCTCGGCGGCCTGCAAATCCGGGCGCTGCACCGGGAACTGGTCGCCAGCGGCAACATGACCGCGCGCGATTTCCACGACGCGACCCTGCGCGAGAACTCGATTCCGATTGAGCTGATCCGCGCCAGCCTGACCGGTCAACCGCTCAACAAAGACTTCGCGACAAGCTGGAGGTTTTATGGGGAGTAAACACACGGTAGGGCGAGGCTCCCGCCGAGCCGTGGATAATGCAGCGGGCACGCCGCCAACCTTCTCGCAGGCGCTCGAAGGAAGTTACGGCGGCGCAGCAGCACCGCCCTACCGGAACATGGTGGGGCGGACCTGCGCGCCGCGTCGAAGCCGGGCGGAGGCGGGCCGGTCCGCCAAAACTTCCCGCAAACGAGCGCAGCGCTGTTTGCGGCCCTCGGCGTCCGCCACACAAACGGGTGCCCGCCTGTTCATTCTGCTTCTTGTCCTTGCTGTCGTTTCCCCAATTCTCCTCGCCCAAACCACCCCTCGCGTTTATCGCGAGCGCCTCGAACCGCACTGGCTCACGAACAACCTGCAGTTCTGGTATCGCAACGACAATCCCGGCGACACCCGCGAGTTTGTCTTCGTCGATGCCGCCAATGGCACGCGCAAACCGGCGTTCGATCATGCAGCCGTGGCCCGGCACATCGGCGAAGGCACCGCCGCCGACCAGTTGCCGGTGGACTCGCTGGAGTTCAGCGATGACGGCGCGACGATCCGGTTGATCGGCGGGAAGCAATCCTGGGAGTTGAACCGCGCCACCGGTGAGTTGAGGGCGTTGAATGGAGGCGATGGTGCCGCCGCCGGCCTGACCCCGCTTGAATTCATCCGCCCATCCCGCAACGGCGGCGATGAAACGAACCTCACCTTCGAGAACCGCCTCGACCGCGAGGTGGCTTTGTTCTGGATCGATACCGGCGGCAACCGCGTCCGCTACGGCAGTCTCGCGCCCGGCCAGCAGCGCGAGCAACACACCTTCGCCGGGCATGTCTGGCTGGTCACGGAAGCGGACGGTGAGGAAGCCATCGCGTGTTTCGCCGCGGAAACCGGGAACCGCATCGCAGTCGTAGACGGCAAGCTGCCAAAGCCCCGCGAACGCCGCGGGCGCGGCCCCGATGCGACCTTGGTGCCTTCGCCCGACCAGCAGTTCGAGGCCTTCGTCCGCGATCACAATCTGTGGCTTCGCACGAAGGCACCGCCGGGCGAAAAACAGCTTTCCTTCGACGGCACGGCGACGAACTCCTTCCGCCGCGACGCCGTCCGCGAGCGGGCCATCGGGATGAATTACGAACGGCCGGATTTTCCGGAGACGCTGCCCGAGGTGTTCTGGTCGCCGGACTCGCGGTGGCTGGTCGCGTTGAAAACCACCATCGTGCCCGAACCGCGCGTGACGTTGATCGAGTCGTCGCCGAGCGATCAGGTGCAGCCGAAGCAGCAGTCGTATCCCTACATCAAGCCCGGCGGCGCGGTACCGCAGCACGAGGTGCGGCTTTTTGAGGCGGCGACCGGCCGTGAGCTTGCCGTCGACCAGTCGCTGTTCACGAACCAGTGGGATCTCGGCAACTTCCGATGGGAGCCCGATTCCAGCCGGTTCACCTTCCTGTTCAACCAACGCGGCCACCAGGTGCTGCGGGTGATCGCACTTGAAACCGGTAGGAGCCGAGGTGACGAGGCTCTGACTAACGCGGAACGCGGAGTGGTGAATGCGGAATCTAGTTTGGGCTCGGCAGGAGCCTCGCCCTACCGGGTTGGGGTGAAGGCGCTGATCGAGGAGCGTTCGGACACCTTCGTCGATTACTCGCAGAAGACGTATCTGAACTTTCTCGAGAAACGCGGCGAAATCTTGTGGATGTCCGAACGCGATGGCTGGAATCATCTGTACCTGTTCGACGCGCAAACGGGCTCGTTGAAGCGGCAGTTGACGCAAGGCGAGTGGAACGTGCGCGGCATCGAGCGCGTGGACGAGGAAGCCGGCGTGATCTGGTTCTGG
>CAYXDZ010000298.1:0-4826 GCA_964463815.1 uncultured Verrucomicrobiota bacterium
CACCGGCGCGGTGAACGGATGGTGACTCGAGTACCAGCGGTTCTGTTCCTTGTCGAAGCTGAGCAGCGGGAAGTCCACGACCCACAGGAAGTCGAAGCGCTTCGGGTCAATGGTCAGCTTGCCGGTCTTTTGCAGCACTTCGGCGACGTAGAGCCGGATCTTGCCGAGGATCTCGCACGCGGTCAGCCATTGATCGGCGGCGAACAGGATCAAGTCGCCTTCCTCGATGGCGAGCTTCGTCGTGAGCGCGGCCTTCTCGGCGTCGGAGAAGAACTTCACGATCGGCGACTTCCATTCACCGCTTTCTACTTTAATAAACGCGAGACCCTTCGCGCCAAAGCTCTTGGCGTATTCGGTCATCGTCTCGATCTGGCCTTGCGTGGCGCAGGCGAGTCCCTTGGCGTTCATCGCCTTCACGACGCCGCCGCCGGCGATCGCGCCGCTGAACACCTTGAACGTGCTCGCCTTGAAGTCGTCGGTGAAGTCCACCAACTCCATGCCGAAGCGCGTGTCCGGCTTGTCGATGCCGAAGCGGTTCAGCGCCTCGTGAAAGCTCAATCGCTTGAACGGCGTCGGGATGTCCGTGCCAAGCGCGGTCTTCCACACGCGCTTCAGCAACCCCTCGATCAACGCGTAGATGTCTTCGCGGTCGATGAACGACATCTCAATTTCCACCTGCGTGAACTCCGGCTGCCGGTCGGCGCGCAAATCTTCATCGCGATAACAGCGCGCGAGCTGGAAGTAACGCTCGACACCCGAGCACATGAGGATCTGCTTGAACTGCTGCGGTGATTGCGGCAGTGCGTAAAACGTCCCCGGCTCGCGGCGGTTCGGCACGAGAAACTCGCGGGCGCCCTCGGGCGTGCTCTTGAACAGCGTCGGCGTCTCGACTTCGAGGAAGCCCTGCTCGTCCATGTAGCTGCGCGTGGCGATGGCGACCTTCGACCGGATGCGGAGGTTGCGGGCCATCTCGGGCCGGCGCAGGTCGAGGTAGCGGTACTTGAGGCGCATCTCCTCGTTCACCTTGGCGGCGACTTCGGGATCGTCGATGACGAACGGCAGCACTTCGGCGTGGTTGAGCACGGTCAGGCTGCTGACCTGCACTTCAATCTGGCCGGTGGGAATCTTGTCGTTGTTCGTGCCGGCCGGGCGCTGGCGAACCTGGCCGGTGACTTCGATGACCGACTCGCTGTGCAGGGTCGAGGCGAGCTCGCACACGTCCTGCGCCACGTCCTGCGGATCGAACACCGTCTGCGTGCGGCCCTCGCGGTCGCGGATGTCGATGAAGTTCACGCCGCCGAGGTCGCGCTTGGAGTGGACCCAGCCGGTGAGGGTGACGGTTTGGCCGATGTGCTCGGCGCGCAGTTCGTTGCAATGGTGCGTGCGTTTCATCTGAAATGGCGGAACGCGGAGCGCGGCATGCGGAGTCCCGTTCCAAAGGGAGGCGGATATTGGTGGTCCGGGCGGGGATTTCAAAGTGAATTTTGGCCCAGCAACCGGGCGTCCGAATCAATCTCAGCCCCCGGATTGACGAACAGCCCGTTGCGGGGCTATCACGAAGCACGCCCACCGGCATAACCCAAAAATCAAGACGCGATGAACCGCCCCACCCTGCTCCGCTCCCTTGTCCTTGCCTTCGCCTGGCCCACTGCGCTGGCCGTGGCTGACGAAAAGACCGGCACGCTCGATGTCTATTGGGTGGATGTCGAAGGCGGGGCCGCGACGCTGATTGTCACCCCGGCCGGGGAAACGGTCCTGATCGATTCCGGCAATCCCGGGGTGCGCGACCCCGGGCGCATCCACAAAACGGCGACCGAGGTGGCCGGGCGGAAACAGATCGATCACCTGATCACGACGCATTTTCACATCGACCATTTCGGGGGCGCGGCGGAATTGGGACAGAAGCTCCCGATTGTTAACATCTGGGACAATGGCGTGCCGGATCAGAATCCGGACGGCAATCCCAACGACACGCGGTTCCCGATCATGATCAAACCGTACAAGGAGATCGCCGCCAGGGAGCGTCACGTCATCCAGCCGGATGTGGAACTGCCGTTGAAGCAAGCGGGCGGAACGACGTTGACCATTCGTTGCCTCGCCGCGATGGAGAAGTACACCGAACAGGTCGCGCGCGCGGAAAGCCCGGTCGATTGCGCCAGCGTGCCCGCCAAGAACAAGGACGGCTCGGACAATCGCAACAGCGTGGCGCTGTTGATCAGCTACGGCGATTTCCGCTTGTTCGTCGGGGGCGACATGACGTGGAACACCGAGGCCGGGCTTGTCTGCCCGGTGGATCGCGTCGGCGGAGTGGATGTTTACCAGGTCACCCATCACGGGCTGGACAACAGCAATAATCCGCTCGTGGTGCGGACACTTGCCCCCACCGTGTCGGTGATGAGCAACGGCACCACCAAAGGTTGCGGTCCCGAGACCTTCGCGACACTCAAGAGCACGCCCTCGATTCAGGCGATGTATCAGGTTCATAAAAACCTGCGCGAAGACGGCCACAACAACACCGCCGACGAATACATCGCCAACCATGAACGCGAGTGCGCCGGGCATCATGTGCAGATGAACGTCGCGGCGGATGGCAAATCCTATACGCTGGCCATTCCGGCATCGGGCCATTCGCGGAAGTTCGAGACGCGGGCGAAGTGAGCTTGCGCGGCCGGGGCGTTTGCTGTTTGGCTCCATCGCCGCGCGCATGTTGCACACGCATTACCTCGAAGAATTCGACCGGCCGGAACTCGAACCCTACCGCACGCTCCGCCGGCGCAAGGACATGGCCCGCCTGGACCAGTTCGTGGTCGAAGGCGAAAAGTGCGTGCGCCGATTGCTGGACAGCCGGACCCCGTACGCCATCGAGTCGTTGCTGCTCACGCCCGAATGGCTGCTCAAGTTGCGCGCTGAACTGGAAGTGCGCCCCGAGGAAATTCACGCCTATGTGGCCGGGCATCGCGAGATCGAGGAGTTCACCGGCTTCACCGTTTATCAGGATCTCAAAGCCACCGCCCGCCTCCTGCAAGCCCACACCTTACCGACCGTGCTGGAACAGACGCCGCGCCCCTGGCTCTTCGTGGCGTGTGACGAACTCGCCAACGCCGAGAACATGGGCACGGTGATCCGCAACACCGCCGCATTCGGTGGCCAGGCGCTCCTCGTCGGCGAGACCTCGACCAGCCCCCTGCTCACGCGCACCATCCGCGCGAGCATGGGCACCATCTTCGATCTGCCGTTCGTGTATGCGGAGAACCTGGTCAATGCGCTGAAGGATCTCAAATGGCAGGGCGTCCGCACGATTGGCGCGCACGCGCACCCGGACCGGAAGACGATTGGCGGCATGGACTTTCGCGGCGACGTTTGCCTCGTGTTCGGCAGCGAAGGACACGGCCTGTCGCCCCAGGTTCAGGCCGTGTGTGATGACCTGGTGCTGATCCCGATGGCGGGCAAGGTCGATTCGCTCAACGTCGGCAGCTCGGTCGCGGTCTTTCTCTACGAAGTCGCGCGGCAAAGAAGAACAATGTGACCCAACCACGCTCACTCGCCACTGACCACTTACCACTGATTTCTGATTACTCCCCGTGGAACCAACTTCATCACTACCCCCGTTGACCGCCTCGACGCTCTACCTCGTCGCCACGCCCATCGGCAATTTGGAGGACATCACGCTGCGGGCGATACGCGTGTTGCGCGAGTGTGACGTGATTGCCGCCGAGGACACCCGCCATACCGGCGTGTTGCTCAAGCATCTGGGTGTTCAAAAGCCGATGATCAGTTACCATGCCCACAACGAGGCGCGGCGCACGCAGGAGATCGTGGAACGGCTTGGGCGCGGTGAGAAAGTGGTGCTGGTCACCGATGCAGGCAGTCCGGGCATCAGCGATCCGGGCGAACGGGTCGTCCAGGCGGCGCTCGCGGCGGGCTTCAAGGTCGAACCGGTGCCCGGCGCGTGCGCGCTCGTCGCCGCGCTGACGGCGAGTGGATTGCCGACCGACGAGTTTCATTTCATCGGCTTTCTGCCGCACAAGTCCGGGCAACGCCGCAAAGAGCTGGAACGTTTGCAGTCCGTGACCGGCACGCTGGCGCTGTATGAATCTCCGTTCCGGATTGAGAAGCTGCTCGGTGAACTGGTTGAAGTGATGCCGGATCGGCCGGTGGTGCTGGCACGTGAGCTAACCAAGAAGTTCGAGGAGTTCCTGCGCGGCACGCCCGTGGAGTTGTTGAGCCGGCTCCAAAACCGTTCTATTAAAGGCGAGTTTGTGGTGGTGATCGGGCCGGCTGCGGGGGGTGATCGATGAATCAACCGCTTGTGAAGCCAGTGAAACGGACGGCGCGATCGAGATGATCCGGGCTGGTCGATCGTCATGGTGATTTCATTTCTGACATGTTGCGCTATTTGAGCATGGTTGGCCTCTTGTTGCTGTCTCTCGCGGCAAGTTGTCTGGGTGGGGATCTGCATCGTGTCCGCACGCGCCAGACAGAAACGCCTTGGGTTGGCGAAACAGTTCTTATTGACCGCGATTGTCGGCACACCGGTGGTGGGTTATCTCGTGCTGCTCATCTCCATGAGCTGGCCGCCGGACTGGGTGGAGCGCCGGAGCCAGCGAACTCTTCTGCAAGCAAGAGTGGAGGCTGCTGGAGGTTGGGACCGCATCCGCGAAGCCTGCGGACAGCTTGTGGAGCAGAATGATGTCGTTCAATGGAAAGGGAGGCGCACCAATAACTTGGTCGAGCTGCCGGCTCCACTGGCCGCGCTGGAACCGGAGACGGTTACCTATTATCCCCCGGCAATCCTGAGTCAATTGAAGGAGGCACACCAGATTCCC
>CAYXDZ010000299.1:0-4817 GCA_964463815.1 uncultured Verrucomicrobiota bacterium
GATGCACTCCGGCGCGGTCGCGAAGGACTTGAGCGGACGATGGCGGCCTTGCGCGCGAGCGAGCCGATTGACCTGGCGGCGTTCGATTTGCGGCTGGCCGTGAACGCGATTGGCGAAGTGGTGGGCAAGACGACCACCGAAGATATTCTCGACTCGATCTTCAGCCAGTTTTGTCTGGGGAAGTAGGAGCAAATCAGCCACCCCAGTCGCGTGTGTCCGCAAAGCAGGGATTGCGAATCGCGGACCAGGCATCATCTTGTGCTTATTACATGAGCGAGCGAACCGCCAACCAAGAGCACGATTTCAGGCCTGAGCCATCCCGCTGGCGCTGGCTGGCCGGTGGCCTGTTGCTCATCGTTGTGGTCGTGGGGTTGGCGGTATGGGCAAGCCAACGCTCGAGACCGGCCTATCAGGGTCGCCTCTTGGAGGATTACCTCGCGGACCTGGCGCGTCCGCCGTCCAGCGGCAGTTATCAAATCGCTTCAAACGCGGTCATTGCGCTGGGCACGAATTCGCTGCCGGTGCTGCTGCGGAACATCCGGCAGCCGGCACCGCCGCACATCCGTTGGTTCATCCGCTACCAGACCAATCTGCCGGCCGGATGGCGGAAGTCCCTGCACTCCAAACTCGACCCATACCGCTATTTGAACCGCCAGCCGGGGGCCTTGAACGCGGTGAACTTGCTGGGCACCAACGCCGCGCCGCTGGCGGAGGATTTGGTGCGGCTCTTCGGGCAGGAGCCTCGAGGTCATCACTCCCTGGCCCAGGTGCTGCCGCGTCTGGGGCCGGCCACGCTTCCCCATCTCAAGCCGTTTCTTCAGCACACCAATCTCCGCGTGCGCGCCCTGGCGACATTCGTTGTTCACGAGCTTGGCCAGGCCGGAGTGGAAGCCGCACCGGAACTCGTCGCGGGATTGCGCGGGGCCGACGAGAACCAGGAACGATTGATTGTCCAGACCTTGGGTCGGATGGGTGCGGGGGCTCTGCCGGCGGTGACCAATTTGCTGGCCGGGGTGACTGAGCGTGAGCGACGCGTGGGGCTCAAGGCCCTGGCCGGTGTGCTGCCGCGCGCGCGGGAGTTGACGCCCACCGTGCTGGCAATGCTGGAGGATTCCTCGCCGACGGTGCGTTTGAACGCGGCCATATTGATCGTGGATTGGTGGCCGGTCTTTGGGAAAGGGGCGGAAGATCGGCTCAAGGCATTGCCGCTTGCTCATCCGTGGCGCACTCAGAATCAGGAGGTCATCGAGCAGTTACGCCGGCAGCAGGATTCGCTCATGAGCGTGCTGCGCGAAGGATTGCAGGCGGAAGGTCAGGCAGTGCAGTTGGATTCCGCCACGCGCCTGCTCCGCATCGATGCGCAAGACGAGCAAACATTGAGGCATCTTCACGGCCTGCTGGAACAGCTTGATCCCCAAAGCATGGACCGCTGGCAGGTAGAAGCTGTGCTACAGACCACCGGCTGGACCCCGGCTATCCCCGCACATGCCCAAATGATTCCACATCCCGGCACGGTTCCAGCCGGGCAATCTCCGCCATCAGCCGTCCCGCCACCTCCTGATAAATCGCCTTGAGCCGCTCCTTGGAGCAGGCCGCCGCCTCGGCACGCTCCTTGGCGAAGTCCAAGGGATGACCATATTTGACCGCCACGCGTTTGGGCAGGGGAATTTTCATCCGCCGACCATAGGCTTCGAAGGTTCCAAACACGCGCACGGGCACGACGGGGGCTTGCGATTTGATCACGACCAAGCCGACGCCGGATTTCGCCGACACGAGTCCGCCGTCGTGGGTGCGCGTGCCTTCCGGGAACAGCACGACGCCACCGCCCGCCTTGAGCCGGTCGATGATGTTTTTCAGACCGCGCGGACTGGTGCCGTCGCGATCCACCGGGACGGCATTCCACGAGCGGAGAATCGAACCGAAGACGGGAAAGCGGAAGAGAGAATCGCGGGCGAGATAATTGATGGGGCGGGGGAGCCCGCTGCCCACGAGGGGCGGATCAAGGTAGCTGGCGTGATTGCTGGCGAGGATAACCGACCCCTCCAGCGGCACCCGCTCGGGATGAAACACGCGCCAGTGGAAATACGACGAGAACAGCAGCCGAAACAGCGTCCACCCGATCCGATAACTGGTCGTCATTTCGCTCATCATCATCGTTCTCGTACTCGTCCTCTTCTTCGTCCTCGCAGCGCCGTCGATTACGAGGAGGAGGACGAGGACGACGACGATTCCCGTCCTACAACCCGATTACCCGCAGTACGTCTTCCCGCGTGGCCGGGACGATGGTCGGCTCGAAGCCCGCCGTCTTCACCGCCGTGTCCGGGTCTTTTAAACCGTGACCCGTCATGGTCGCGGTGACCAGGCTGCCTTCGGGAATCAAATCGGATTGCACGGCCTTGATCAGACCGGCGAGCGGTGCCGCGCAGGCGGGTTCGACAAAGATGCCTTCGGTGCGGGCGATCAGCTTGTAGGCGTGCAAGATTTCCTCGTCGGTCACCTTGTCGATGCGGCCGTTGGATTCATTCGCGGCGGCGACGGCGCTCTGCCAGCTCGCCGGATTGCCGATGCGGATCGCGGTCGCCACGGTCTGCGGGTCGGCCACCGGCGTTCCATCGACGATTGGGGCCGCCCCCGCCGCCTGCCAGCCCATCATGCGGGGCAGGGTGTCGGACAAGCCGGCGTCGGCGTATTCCTTGTAGCCCTTCCAGTAGGCGGTGATGTTGCCGGCATTGCCAACGGGCAGGAAATGAAAGTCCGGCGCGTCGCCGAGCGCATCGCAAATCTCGAACGCCGCCGTCTTCTGGCCCTCAATGCGGACGGGATTCACGCTGTTCACCACTTCGACTTTTCCGGATTGCCCCAGCTCGATGACGATCTTCAATGCTTCATCAAAGTTGCCGTCGATGGCGATGGTGGTCGCGCCGTACATCAGTGCCTGCGCTAGCTTGCCGAGGGCAATCTTGCCATTGGGGATGAGCACCGCGCACTTGAGTCCGGCGCGGGCGGCGTAGGCGGCGGCCGACGCCGAGGTGTTGCCGGTGCTGGCGCAGATCACGACGCTGGCACCGTTCTCCTTTGCTTTCGACACGGCCATGGTCATGCCGCGGTCCTTGAACGAGCAGGTCGGGTTGAGGCCCTCGTATTTAAGGTAGAGATCGAAGTTGCCGCCGATGGCCCGCACGAAGTTCGGCACGCGGATCAACGGCGTGTTTCCTTCGTTCAACGAAATAATCGGCGTGGCGTCGGTCACCGGCAGGAAGCTGCGGTAACGGTGGATGACACCCTGCCAGGGACCGGCGACGGAATGGGACGTGGCGCTCATGAATCAGGTCAGAAAAACGGATTTAACCACAGATGGACACGGATAAACACAGATCAGAGAGGCGCAGCTTTCGCCCCACCGGAAACCAGCCAACCCGCCTCCATCAAAGGATCTGAATCCCAGATCCAGTTGGAATCTGTGTTCATCTGTGTCCATCTGTGGTTGTAAAAATCAGTCAAAATGCTCAACCGGATAAAGGACGGGTTTGCCTTTCACCACCGGCAGTTTGGAAATCTGTTTCAACGCCCGTTGCATCGCGGCGTAGGGCGCGTCGTGGATCATCAGGATCAACGGCACGCGCTTGCCCTCGTGGCCTTCCGGCTGGATGACGGACGAGATGCCGATCTGATTCTCGGCCAGGATGGTCGCCACTTTCGCCATGACCCCGGGTTGATCCAGCACGGTCAGGCGGACATAAAAGGGTGTGACCACTTGTGCCAGCGGCAGGATTGTGCCGTCACGTTCGTGAGGGACGAACGGCGGGATGCGATTCTGGCCGCCGAACTTCAGGTCGAGCGCGGCGTCCGCGAGGTCACTCAACACCGCGCTGGCCGTGGCGTCCTGGCCGGCGCCGCGACCGTAGTAAAGCGTGTCGCCCACGATGTCGCCACGGACGAAAACGGCGTTGAAGACCTCGTTCACACTGGCGAGCACGCGCGTGTTCGGCACGAGCGTCGGGCAGACGGTGACCTGGATGGGCGGGCACTTGCCGTTGCCGCCTTCGCCCCGTTTGATCACGGCCAGCAGCTTGATCGTGTAACCGAGCTTCTCCGCGAATTGAATGTCGAGCTGTTGAATGTTGCGGATGCCTTCGACGTGAATCTGTTTTGGGTTCACCCAGAAACCGTGCGCTAGCGAGGCCAGGATGCCGGCCTTGTGCATGGCATCGAGGCCATCGACATCCAGCGACGGTTCGGCTTCGGCGTAACCGAGTCGCTGGGCGTCCGCCAGCACGTCCGCGTAGGCCGCGCCCTCGCGCTTCATGCGGGTGAGGATGTAATTGCACGTGCCGTTGAGAATGCCGTAGAGGCGCGTGATGCGATTGCCGATGAGCCCCTCGCGCAGCACCTTGATGATCGGGATGCCCCCCGCGACGCTCGCCTCGTAATAATAATTGACCCCATGCTGCTGGGCGGCAGCGAACAACTCCTCGCCGTGTTTCGAGATGAGCGCCTTGTTCGCCGTGACCACGGGTTTGCCCAGCTCGAACGCGCGCAGGGTGACCTCGCGAGCCGTCTCGGTGCCGCCCATTAATTCGATGACCAGTTGCACGGCCGGGTCTTCCACGACTTCCCGCCAGTGGGTGGTGAGCTTGCGGGCAGGAATCTTCACCGGGCGCTGCTTCCGGAGATCGCGCACGGCCACGCGGGCGACGGCGAGTTGCACGCCCAGCCGCGACGCCATCAGCGCGCCGTTCCGTTCAACGGCCTGATACACGCCACCGCCGACGGTGCCGCCACCCACGATGCCTAGATTCACCTGCTGCATGAGCGCG
>CAYXDZ010000300.1:0-3526 GCA_964463815.1 uncultured Verrucomicrobiota bacterium
GCGCGCTGCGGCCCTGACCTGGCTCCGCCGCCAGGGCCTGATCACGCTCTCCCAACCACCAAAAAATGTTACCCCTTTTTTAAACTCAAAAATCTCATAATTAGGTTGGTTGTACACCATGATACTTTCCGAAACCGTCTTGGTTCCATCCGGCGGACAGGCTTCGACGTTACCAGAACCTTCTTCGCACTTCGGATCCTTTTCGTCGTTGTTCTTGCTGGAATCGGGACAACAACCGCATCCCTCCAGATCGGGGCAATCATCATCATCGAAGTCGGTCGGACATTGGGCGGTGCCTTTGGGATCAGCCATAACGTGGTCTCCTTGGTTTCTTCTTCAGCTTGGTTAAGTAGGACTTGATCAGTACACAGTACTCCTGTGCTGCTGGACTCAAATTTATTAAAAACCCCGGACTCCCTGACTGCCGTTCATCCCGCTCCAAACAACCTCACGCGACGACGCGACCTTCAAACTGCAAATCCTGAGTTGATTGTTAAAACAACTCTCACGAGAATTAAATCGCCTCAAGGAAAAAAATTTAAGAAGGATGAATCGTAACAAACCAAACCTTTTCATCTTTGGCTGGCCGGGATTTCTCGGTGGCGCGGACACCAAACTCGCCCATCTGATTCCCCTGCTGGGCGCGGAATTCTCCATCACCGTCGTGCCCAACCGCGCGGAATTTCTGAGGCAGCAGGAGTGGGTGGACTATCTGCGGCGGCACGGCGCAACCTGCTGTTCGCTGGCCAATCTGGGCCGGAAGCTCGACGGCACCGCCCTGGTGATGTGCAACGCCCGCTTCTTCGCCGATGGCGTGGCGGCGATGGCGAAGGAGCGCGGGCTGCGGGTGGCCTGGTCCAATGAGATGATGTGGTTTCACCCAGGGGAGCGGGAGGCCATCGCCGGTGGACTGGTGGACCGGGTGCTGTACACCTCGGAGTTTCAACGACAAAAGCTGGCCCCCGGACATGGTGGTTTGCCGGGATTCATTACGGGCAACTACATCGACCCGGAGCAGTTTCCCTTCAGCGAGCGCCGGTCAAATCCATTTACCATCGGCCGGTTGTCCCGGGCCGATCCGTTGAAGTATCCCGAGGACTTTCCGGTATTCTACGAGTGCCTGGAACTTCCGGACACGCGGTTTCGCGTCATGGGCTGGAATGATGAACTGGCTAAAAAGTATCGGTGGCACACCTTCGATTCCCGCTGGGATTTGCTGGCTGAAAGCCAGGAATCGCAGGTTGAGTTTCTTCAGAGCCTTGATCTTTTCGTCTATCCGCTGGGCCATAATTTTCAGGAGTCCTGGGGCCGCTCCACCGTGGAGGCCATGTTGACGGGGTGTGTTCCGCTGGTTCCCACGGGGCATCATTTCGAGCACCTCATGATCCACGGGGAGAGCGGTTTCATCTGTCGGGATTTCGAGGACTACCGGGGTTTCGCCACTGAACTGCGTCGGGATGAGGCCCGGCGGCGAAGAATGAGCCGGGCCGCGCGCGACCACGCGGAGAACGTGGTTTGCCGGGCGGAAGACCACGTCAAGCTCTGGAAGGAAGCGCTCTTGTGAAGGGACGCTATTGCTACTGGACCATCGCCAGTGATGAATACGCCGCGCTGGCGCAAACCCTGGTCAACTCGGCCCGAAACGCGGGCGTCACCGAGGACATCCACATCTGGACCGACCAGAAGATAACGGGCGCAACCTGTCACGAACTCGGCGTTTCCACTTTGAGCGGCCGCCACTTCAAGCTGACCTTCCTGCGCGACCGGATACGGAAGCTGGACCATGATTATTTCATCTGGCTGGATGCGGACACCTGCTTCGTCCGCCATCCAGTGGATCCTTTGCGGGCGCTTCAGGGCTCGCCACTGCACGTCGCACTGGAAACCGATCTCACGCCGGCCGGACTCGCACGCGAGTCCTGGCGCGGATGCTCGATTGAACCGTTGCTTGCATGGATGCGCCTGAAAGGCGTGCGGCACCGCTCCATTTACAGCCTCAGCGGGGGCATGTTCATCGTGCATCGGGAGTTCGTCGAGCAACTGCTGGTTTTGACGAAGTCATTCTATGCCTTCTGCAAGCAGAACGGATGTTCCCTCAACGACGAACCGCTGCTGGCCTACGCGATGCACATGATCTGTGGCGATCCGTCGAGGCACCTTCTGGCCCGCCACCCGGACCTTTGGGGCACGGATTGGGAAGGGCGGTTCAAGGAGCGTCTTCCTGACGGCGAACCGTGGCCCTTGCGAAGCCCGTTCGCCGAAACGGAACTGACCGTGAACCCGGCCATCGTTCATCGGATCCACAGCCGGGCAAAAGTGCTTGCCCTCGATCCCCTGTCCCCATCTACTCCGTGAATCAAATCAACATGGAGAGCCAAGTGGTGCTGGAGCTGGAGAATTTTTTTGATTGGGTGGTCGTGCTGAATCTGAAGCGCCGCCCGGACCGCCTGCGGCGTTTCGAGCAGGCGCTGGCGGAGATTGACTGGCCGTTCAAACGTCCCGAGGTGTTCGCCGCGACCGATGGATTGGAGGAACCGCCGCCGGAGAAGTTCATTTGCGGGCCGGGTGCGTGGGGTTGCCTCCAGTCCCACTGCCGCATCCTCGAGGAAACCCTGCGGCGGGGGTTCGATTCGGTTTTGATCCTGGAGGATGACGTTTGCTTCGTTCAGGACTTTGCCGCGCAGGCCGCCAACTTTCTGGCGCTGGTTCCATCAGACTGGGATCAACTGATGCTGGGCGGGCAGCATAATCCCGCTTTTCACGGGCCTCCCACGGTGGTGCAACCGGGGTTGCTGCGCTGCCGGGGATGCGAGCGCACCCACAGCCATGCGGTGCGGGGACGCTTCCTGCGAACACTGCTGGACCGGTGGCAGGGCGGTGGGATGTACGACGGCACCGTTCATTGCGACTGGATCATGGCCCGCGATCCGGAAATGCAACTGGCCCACGAGGTGTACGCTCCGGCCCGATTCATGGCGGGCCAGGAGTTCAATCATTCCGACATCATGAACACAACGGTGCCCCGGTATTATTGGAATCCCCCGGCACCAGACGTTCCCATTCTGTTGCTACGTTGCCCGGCTTCAGTGGTGGAGGCGCTCCGTCCTTATGGTGCTCACACCGGGCTGGAGCGGAGCCCGTTCACCGGAATCGACAAGGCGCTCAACGGCATCTGCCAGCTTCGTTCCCAAGGCGGGGCCGCCCACCTCACTCGTCTGAAGAAGTGGTTGGAACATCGCCTGTGGGAGGTGAGCGCCGACCCCCATCTGGTCTGCACCGTGTGGCATCCGCGCATCGAAGAGACGGAACTCCGCGAGGCAACCTCCCAGCCGATCCATGTCCTGCATGCCGACACCCTCGAACAGGCCTTGGAACGAATACCGGCGAGCCTGCGCCGCCCCTGGCGCCCACTCCCGAACCGGGACGTGGTGATTCACCTCACCACGGACAACAAGGAAGTCATGAAGGCGACCCGGCAACATGGCTGGCACAACGGCTTCAGAATTGATCCGGAAACCCAGTGGAA
>CAYXDZ010000300.1:3536-4795 GCA_964463815.1 uncultured Verrucomicrobiota bacterium
CTGCACCTGAAACAGCTCTGCGACACGAGGAAGGACATCGGGCGGCAGGCCGGCACGTTCAGGCGCATCGTGGATTCGTTGATTGCGGAATCGGCCACCATCAGCGGCGGGGTGCCGGTGATCTGGCATCCGGAGGTCGCTTCCGACTTGTTGCGTCGCGTCACGGAAGCAACGGTGGTCGAGATCAAAGCGGAGGATGCGCGGGAGGCCTTGGAGCAATGGCGCAACTACAACCCGGAACCGGCCGCGGCCTGAAACGAAGCGCATGAAGAGAACTCCTCCGGCCGCCTGTCTCCTGACGGTGGTTTACAAAACCGGGGCGCACTATCGCGAATTCATCGCCAGTTGCGAGCGGCTGCAAGTGGCGCCGCTGATCCTTCGGGGCTGCACCCACCCCTGGGGACTGGGGCAAAAAATCCGCCTGACCGCTGAGTTCCTTGCTTCTGAAAAGAGCCGGCCGTTTGATTGCTTCGTCTTTTGCGATGCGTTCGATGTGATCCTGCAAAAGCCGCTCCTGGAGATCGCGGAGCATTACCTGGAGAAGCACTCGGACCGGATCATCTTTGCCGCCGAAAAGTACTGCTATCCGGACGACTGGAAGCGCGCGATCTATCCGCCCGCCCCGAACGATTACCGCTTCCTGAACTCCGGCTTCTGGATCGCCTCCGCAAAACTCGCTCGTGAAATGTTCACGTTGCTGGTACCGGAACGCATCCCGGTTGGCATCAACGACCAGCAGGTGTTCACCGATCTGTTTCTGGCGAAGGTTCTCCCCCTCCACCTCGACCATCAAAGTGAGTATTGCCAGTGCCTGAACGGAGCCTTGGACGATGTCACCTATGATCGTGAAGCGCGCTTGGTGCGCAACCGGGTGACCGGTTGGACGCCCGGTTTCATCCACGGCAACGGCAACTCGCAACTGGAAGCCACCATCGAGTGTGTGCTCGGGACCGCTGCCAGGGAGTAGCCACTTTGGAAAGCGCGCAGTTTGGAGTGTTCCCGCGCGCCGCAGTTGATTGCCTGCGGATCAGGGCTGAGTTGCGGCCTTCAATGTCTCGACGGTTCAACTATACGGACGGAACCGCGCTTGCCAGCTTCAACGGGGCCGCGCTCAATTGAGCGCGGAGAGATCACCGCCGGCGCCGACGGATCAATCATCCCAGTTGGCTTCAACGGGGCCGCGCTCAATTGAGCGCGGAGAGTCGGCGAATGACATGTCCGCAGCGGCCGCGTTAATGGTGCTTCAACGGGGCCGCGCT
>CAYXDZ010000301.1:0-4781 GCA_964463815.1 uncultured Verrucomicrobiota bacterium
AAAGCACCACCTCCGTCATCCGCAAAGCATCCAACGGTTGTAGCGGAAGTTCCGGGACGGGACAATCGGAAGCAAGCGAGTTCCAGCGGTAAACGATGGTTCGCGTTTGCCGGCGTAGCGTCAGGTGCAACTCCAGTGCTTTCCATTCGTCGGGCTGTTGAGGTGTCTGCCCGTTTAAGCGCAACCGCTGGTAGCGCTCGCGCGCGGTCTTTCTTCCGAACGGGATAATCCCAAACGGGCTCTTTCCAGCCGCCGAATTCCGGATTGCCACCAACAAGTCATCGTCCTCGTCCCATTGATCATCCCACTCGATGGCAACCCCAAGTAACTGGCGGCGCTGCTCTACCAGGATTGAGAATTCCTCCGCAATTTCCGAAACGACCACAAACGCTGGATGCGCTGCCTCGCTGGCCTCGTATTGCCGCCGTAACCAGTCTAACCACGGATCAGAGAGGTTGCGGCGGAGTCGCGCCGCATCCTCCAACAAGCCTTGAAATACCGCAGCCGCCGTCAAATGCTCGGCGGCCACCGATCGGAACCGTGGAAGATGCTGTTCGTCAATCGTGTCACTGACCGTCCCCAGGTCAAGCAACGCACGATGCAGATCTCCCATCTCTGCGGCACTGGGAAGCCTCTCTTCGTCCGGCAGTTTGGCATTCAAGTAGATCAGGTCTCCCGCAACCACCTGCCTCGCACCGCGAAGCCGATCGATTTCATTAGCAGAAAATGAGGTATCATGTTCAGGCCGCCCATCAAGTTGGTCCGGAAACCAGGAATAAGCCTGCTGCCCTTCAACGACATGTCGGGCAAGCGCCTCAGGCTTCAGGCCATCCAGCGCGCTCGGCACGGGATCGATATTCTTCCGCGCCCAATCCGCCAGCTCGCGATCTATCTCGCCAATCTTTGCGTGCAACTGATTAATTTCCTGCCGCAGCCGATCAATGTCCCGCCTGACCTCCGCCATGTTGAGATTCGTAATCTCCGTCGTGATCTTCGAGACGTTCTGCTCCAGCTGCTTGAGGCCGTCGCGTTCGCTGGTCAGCAGGCTCACCGTTAGGCTTTGGACAGGGGCTGGCAATTGCTGGCGGATTACAGTAAGCGCCGCCTCGCCCTTCGAGGTGACAAGCACACGTTTGCCCTCCGCAAGGTAATGGCAAATCACGTTCGCAATGGTGTGCGTTTTGCCTGTTCCCGGCGGCCCTTGCACCACCACTCCATCGGCATTTTCCAGCCGGTCGATGATTTGCACCTGCTCTGCGTTAAAGGCTTTCGGAAAATAAAGTTCGCCTGGAGCTCTAGTAGCACCAACATCGTGGTCGTTCCCCCCAAGGTCATCCGCACTGAAGCCCGTAGACGATAGCCCGCGCCAAACGCGCGACACCCGTTCAGATACTGCTCCCTCCGGGGTTTCCACGAGCACCCTTGGCGCTCCGTCCGGCACGGGTTCGCTTTCCACCGCAGCTCGCAGGCGGCGAATGTCATCCACCATGAAGTTAGTCCCTTTCGCCCGGGCAAAAACAACCCAGGTGTTGGTTACTGTTAATGCGTCCGTTGCGGCGGGCAGCTTCCCTGGCTCAAAATCCGGCTCCCGCGGCCAATACCGTGCGTGCCGATCGAGCGTGCCTGCTGCCCCTGCCAGCAACTGCTCGTAAGAGGCTTCATCGAACGGCTGAACATCGCCCTCAGGTTGATCCACTATGGCGTTGGCGGCCCTTTCGAATGCCGGCAACCCGGGAATATCGAGCTCCACGTAAATATCCGTTTCCAGAATTGGCGGCACATCGCGGGGCCGAACGCGCAGCACCATGTCCGTCGCGATCGGATCAATCTCCACCAACCGGCTCACCAAGGGGTAGCGAACCCGTTTTCCTTCCTTAGCCCAAACGGCCACGCCGATACCCCATACCAATTCCAAAGCCGTCTCCGCCCCCTCGGTCTCAACGGTTTGAAGCAGGTTAAAGAGCTTGTCATAGGTGGTGATGCTCTTCCTCCGGGGCTTTTCGGCCTCGGACCAGATACGCCATGGTCCCTTCACATAAGCATCAAGGGCAACAACCAGCCTCGGCAGCTCCTCAAACTTAAGTGGCTTTTCTGGAACTTCCCGATTCGGCAGCGTTTCCCGATGACCGGGCTCCGCCGTCGGATCGTCCTTCAGCACGATCCATGGGATCAAGTCTGCCGGCGGCTCGGGTGGCTTCCTCGGGCGCAGTCTCTGGATCTCCAGCCAAATTTCCCCCGTGTCGCCAACAACATTCAGATCCACGCCGGGCAGATTTTCCAAATCAGCCTGCCACGCCAAAAATCCACCTTGATGGGTCGCAACGTCGAACGTGGCCGCCCGATTCAATTTGTCCCATTCCTCGAGGTAATCGAGCATGGACACAAGTCGTTGCTGTTCGGTTGAAAGCGGCATATCCACGTCGTCCCTACAAATTCAACGAATCCAATTCCGGCTCGATCGCCAGCTCCAACCGGCTCATGGCGTCAACCATCTCCATCGGCCTATGCTGAGTTCGCGAGCGTCACATGCAAGGGCTGTCTCTGCCCTTCCGAGAAAAACAACGCCTCGTACTTTGGAAGCGTCTTGAGGCGGTCGGCGGTTCGGCGTTCGATCTCCGAAGGCGCAACGTTGCGCGCGAGCGTTTTTGCGTCTTGGTCGGTGACCCGGAGGATGAGATAATTTGCAACTGCTGAATATAGGCTAGAATCAAAGTCTTTCGCCTCCTGCGACGCAACAATCATGGCCAGCCCATACTTTCGGCACTCTTTGGCCATGGTGGGAATGAGCTTCAACTTCGCAGCGCGGTGCGCTTCATCGAAGATGACCGCGTGAGTGATCCGGTCAGGCCGGCCTCGCCGAAACATGTCTTGGTAGATGCTGTAGAGGGCGAAGCTGGCATACGCGCGCTGCACGGCATCGCTCTTCGAGGCATGAACCCGAAGAATCTGCGGCGTTGAAGCATCGAGTAAACTCTTGGCTCCCTGCTCGGCCCGGAAGAACTCAAAGTCATCGAGCTCGGCCAGGCGTGCCAGAAGAGTTTGGGTCCGCGCATCCGGGCGTTCTTGCGCACGAAGAATATCGACGAAACGCCGGAACGGTGGCGGCTGGAGCGAAGCGTTGGCGGCGATTCCCCATCCCAGTTCCCGGTAACTTTCCTTGATGGCTCCCCTGAGCTGTTCGACTTGCAGGTCACCGAGTTCTGGAAAAATGGCGGCGAAAATGTCGCGTAACTGTCCAGCGCTCTCTACGTGAGCGAGTGGTCCGTCATGCGTGACGCGCATCGGATTGAAACCCAGACTCCCTACATCACTGAACGACAGATTGGGAAATGTGGCTGCCAGCTTTTCATCGATGTCGTCGTGGTAGGAGAACACGATGGGCATGATGTTGCCGGCCACCAACTGATGGCAGATGTTGATCAGGCAGGTCGTCTTGCCCATTCCAGGGAGACCCGCAATCATGAGGTGGGGATTGCTGGCAATGGACGGCGACCAACTCACCTTCGACCCTCCACGTGCCTCCCCAAGCAACACGGCACGGACCTCGGGGCGCGCCGACGGCACTATCGCTGCGGAGGATTCAGTGACTTCTTCGGAGTCAGGAGAGGCGTTCTCTGCCGGCAGGGCATCCGGCACTGCAACTGGAGCACTTGTCGAACTCGCAGCTTCCGTAGAATGAGCGGGTGCTGGCGTAGGCTGTGGCGATGGAGGCGCCGTTGGCGCAACTGCGACTTCGCCGGGCTTATCCGGCAACGTGTCTGGTCCAAAGAGCCATACGCGGCATTCCTCCGCCAACCCCGGAAATAGTTCCTCGGGCGTGGTAGGTGAGAAATCGGGACAAAAGATGAAGGCGCGATCTGAGCGCTCCGCAAAACTCGTTTCGTATGCAGTTGGTTCGCGAAGCAGTCGGTCAAGCTCATCGCATACACGCCCGTAAACCGCCTCGCTGAGATGGTGGCGGCGGGCCTTGTCAGCGTAAAAGCGGAGCGCTCGGACAAGGCGTCCCGTGCGAATGACCCGCTCCGATGGCTTGAGAGAGGCGCCAAAAAACCAATCCATCCAACGTTTCCGGGTGCTGCTGGTTTGCTCGAGTACGGCACTGACCAGCGCCGCAGCCCGGGCCATGGCCAGATGCCGGCGATACTTAACTTCGACAAAGCGGAACTGGAGGCGCCCTTTTGGTGCCACCGAAACAAAAAGCATGTCTGCCCGCCGGGAATCCTCCCGAATACCCTCCTCGCCCTCATCGGTTCCTTCCGGCTCTTCCTCGGATAGACCCGTGGGGACAAGTTCACGCACGTCATCGAGGGGAAGAAGGAATCCAGACGAGAGCTGTAGCCAGCAGTCGGAATCTAGCTCGGCCTTAAGGCAGTTGGCCCGCACGAGTGACAACGCGACAAGTTCGGAGCCGACTCGCTTGGCCGGCAAGTCGTCACCCCCAGCAGCCAGGCGCATGGCGAGCCTGCCGCTCAGACCTTTGAGCTGGCCCAGCAGATACTCACAATTGCGCATTGAACCACTCAAACCCATGAGGGCGAGCGTTTGATCGAGCAGATGGCGAACCTCGTCGAAATGCGCGGTGGAAGTGATCATCTGCAGGCATCCGAGGTCGTCACGTTCGGGGACGGCATCAATCAAGTAGGCGTCGTATATCGCGGGTGATTCGCGTGGCGAGTCGAAATACTCCACGCCGGCATTGCGATCGACGGTCACCACCCAGTCGCAGAGGCGATGGAGCGTGTCCAGCATCTCGACATCATCGCCCGACGGGATGGTTCGGA
>CAYXDZ010000302.1:0-4771 GCA_964463815.1 uncultured Verrucomicrobiota bacterium
TGAAGTTCTCCGGCAGCGTCCGGGGATGCAGCTTGATCAAGAGATCGTGCGCGCCGGCCGGGAGTTCGACCGTGAAATTGCCCGTGCCCGCGACCGGCTTCCCGGCCACCCAAACCTGCGCGCCCACGGCCCCTTCGAGGTTGAGGTTTACCGGTCCGGCCTGGCTCGTGCGAAAGCGCGCATGCGCCCAGAGCGCGACCATGGAATTGGCATTGTTCAAGTTCGCCGTGCGCAGAGCTTCCCGCATCTCCGGTTGCGGCAGCCGGCCGTCCACCAGGGTGGCCACCGGGTTCCAGCCGCGTTCCAGGAGCAAGCCGGCCATCGTGCCCGAACTCTCGAACTGCTCGTCGCGATGCGTGCCCTGCCGCAGCCGCCACCAGCGGGCGACATTGCCGCGCGCTGCATCAAACGGTCCCGGCTTGCCCAGCTCGATGAGGAAACGGATCATATCGAGCCGCTCCTGCTCCGGCAGCGCGTCAATCAAGCCTGCGGGCATGAGCGAGACGCCGGTTCCCTGCCGGGCGATGTTGTTCTTCGCCACGGCGACTTCCTGGTCGGCGGCGTTGCGGATGAAGATTTGCGTCTCGGTCTGGCGGGTCAGCACCCCGCTGAATTCCTGTTCGTCCTTCGTCTCGATGACCACCGAGTGGTAGCCTTCCTTGATCTTGCGATTCGGATAAAGCAGCGACTCGACGAGATAATCCGCCGGTGCGCTCGCGCCGATCGAGGTCATGTCCGGACCGACCTTGCCGCCGACGCCGCCAATCGCGTGACAGGAAACACAACCCAACTCGGGCCGACGATAAATCAGCTCGCCGCGATGCGGGTCGCCCTGCTCCTGTGCCTTCTTGGCCAGCGCCACCATCTCCGCGTCGGACAGTTCCCTGACCGGGCCGGCCGTGCTGGAAGCCAGCGTCAGGGCTTGCAGCAATTCCGGTTCGTTGCGACCGCCTTCGCGGACGGCCCGCAAACCGGCGTTCGCCGCGATCGCCGAGAGCTTGGCCGAACTGGCGGGACCGGCGAGCGCGCGGCCGGCACCACGGTTGTTCAGCAGCCCGCGCCAGAGCGCCAGCGCGGCGGTTTCGTCCGTGAACTGGTTGAGGACTTCCATCGCCAGCGGAGCCGCCTTGGGCAGATCGAGGCCGGCGAGCGCATTGACGGCGCCCTGGCGGACGGCCAGCGGCTGCGTGGACGCGCTCAACGGCAGCAATGCCTCGACCGCCCGCCCACCGCCGATCTCACGCAACGTTTGAAACGCAAGCTGCCGTTCGGCCTCCGGGGTTTGCGCGGCCCCGGCCAACCGGACGACGGCACTGAAGCCATCGCGCTGATCCTTCCAGGCACCGGTCAGGCGCAGCGCGGCGGCACGCACTTCGGCATTGTCCGATCCGAGGAACGTGGCGATCGCGCTCAAGTCGCCATCCGGCTTGAGATTGCGATTTCGGGCGGCCTCGTTCAACGCGTTCAAGGCCCGGGCCAGCGCGGGCGGCTGGAATCCTTTGGCCACCGCTTGATCATAAAGTTTCCGCAACTCGGGGGTGCCACCGGCGGAACCGATGATCTCGATCCAAGCCCCCGCTCCATCCGCGGACAACCGGGCCGGCAGGAGTTTGCCCAGCACACGGGAGGCTTTATCGGCAGGAATGGATTTCAAGCCATAGGCCAGTTGCTTCTCGCGACCCTCGGGCTTCCATTCACCCGCCTCAAGGGCGGACACCCAGGCATCGGCCACGTCATTGATGCTCAACCACGCCGCGTATTCGACAAAGCGATCCATCGGCAAATCCGTGGCGGCCAGAATCAGGTCCGCCGAAGCCAACGAAGGGGTGCGGGCGAGACCGCGAAGCGCCTCGATGCGGACCCGGGGATGACTGTCGCTCGATTGTTCTGCCAGCAGTTCCTGGCCGCCTTCCATCCATTGTGACCAGAGGCTCAGCACACGGGTGGCGGCGGCGCGCACGCGATGATCTTTCGCGGCCAGCAATTCCTTCAGCAGCGGGGGATTGACCCGGTCAATGGACTGGTAGAGCCAGAGGGCGCGAAGCTTCTCCAACTCGGTCTCCTGCTGGGCGGTCCAACTCGGGAGCACCCGGAACATCTCGGTCGGCCGTTCCGTGAGAGACCGCATGACCGCCCGGCGAATCTGCACGTTGGGCGAGTGGACGCGGTCGAACAACTGCGGGATGGGCAGGTACCGGTAGTTCGGTGAGAATTCGACCGGGCCGCCCTTGTAGGTGACCCGCCAGATGCGGCCGCTGGACTTGTCCCGCCGCGGATCACGGAAATCCACCTCGCCATGCTGGATGATCGGGTTGGCCCAGTCGGCGATGTACAGCGCGCCGTCGGGACCAATCTTCACATCGATGGGCCGGAAGCTTACATCCGTGGTGCGCAAGAGGTCGGGCATTTCCCGGGTGACGTAGCCCGCCCCCTCCTCTTCGAGCTTGAAGCGCACGATGCGATGCGCGCGGAAATCACACGTGATCAGATCGCCCTGCCAGTCGGCGGGGAAGTTCGGCGTCTCAACGACCTCAAGGCCCGAGAACTTCGGGTAGGCACCCGGGCTGATGCTGTCGAGCAGGCGCGTGGCCCCGGCATAGGTGAAATACATCGCGCCGGGAACGCCCCAACTCACGCCTTGGAAGCCCGCGCCGTCCGTCACGAAGGACTGGCCGTACTGATCAAAGATGTGCCCCCACGGATTGCAGAAGCCACGCAAAAAGACCTCCAGCTCGGACGTGGCCGGACGGTAGGCCCAGACGCCGCCGCTGTTCAACCGCCGGATGCCGGTGGGCGTTTCCACATGGCTGTGGATGTAGATGGACTGGTTCATGTACATCTGACCGTCCATCCCCCATTGCATGGAGTGCAGCAGATGGTGGGTGTCCTCCGTGCCGAAAGCCGAGAGCATGGGCATGCGCACATCCATGAAACCGTCGTTGTTGATGTCGCGCAGGTGCAGCAACTCGGTGCCGTGGGCCACGTAGAACCCCCCGTCACCCATCAGCAGACCGGTCGGGATTTGCAGCCGGTCGGCGACCACGTGGGAAAGGTCCGCCACGCCGTCCCCGTCGGAATCGATGATGCCCATGATCAGGTCATTCGGTTCCTCGCCGGGCGCAAGCTGCGGGTAGGACGCCGAGACCGCGACATACAACTTGCCATCGTAGCCCCAGTGCATCTGCACCGGTTTGCCCAGCAGGTTGTCCTTGGCATAGAGCGTCACCTCGAAACCCTCGGCCACCTCGAAGGGCACCGGAATCTGGCGGTAGTCCTCCTGCCGCATCTCGCCGGTGGTCTCGGTCAGCTTCCGCTCGCGGTCGGGAAATGCCGCGTAAATGAAACCGTCGTCCGCCGCCTTGGGCCGGAGTTCCACACGGTGCGTGCGGGGTTGCTTCAATTGATGGATTTCGTCATCCAGCCGGGCGACGGCGGCGTCAAACAACGGCACCTCCGAGGCGTTCAAGCCCTGCTCGTGTTTGCGAAAACCGAAGAGGTACGTGTCGTTCTGCGGACGCCACCGGTTCAGGTAGAGGTTGTTCTTGCGCACGATCAATTCGCGCAGTTGCTCCGCTTGCTGGAACATCGGACCGCGCGCGACATCCCGGCTCTCGGTCCACTCCGCCGCGCGCCCTTCCTGCACCACCAGGCCGTCGATCACCAGGACGTAATTATCCTCCAGCAGCCGCGGCACCTGCACCCGGAGCCGCTCGGGTCCGACGGCATGCACCGTGCCGCTGTCGGGCTTGGCGTACGTGATGATGGCCGGGGGCAGGCGATCCGCCCGCATCAGCATCTGGGCGGCCTTGTCACCGCGCCTCACCTCCGTGACGGTGGCTCCGTAACTGCCATCGCGAACGCTGCCGTCGGGGTGAATGCCAAACCGCAGGCTGTTGCCTTCCCAGCCCAAGTCGGCGGCGATCTTTGACGCCATCAGGAGGTAACCCGCCGGGGTGAGGTGGATGCCATTGGCGGTTTCCACATACCCGCGCGTGGCGTCCACGGTGGTGCCTTCCGGGGCGAACAAATCCACCACGCGAAGCTGGCGTTCCCGGCCCAGTTCGCGCACGGCGTCGGCGTAGAGCTTCAAATCTTCATTGTGCTTTTCTCCCTTGGGAAACGCGCCGCCCAGATCCTGATGGGCGATCGGCGTCAGGAATACGAACCGCACCTCGTGCCGGGCGTTCGCCTTGATGCCGTCGATCAGCCGGCCGAGGTCCGATCGAAAGCCGGCCACCGCGTCGGGTCCGTCAAACGAAGCGGCCATGCCGTAACCGACGAAGACCACCGTGGGATCGGCGATGGCCACCTGGTTAGTCAGCTTGCGAAACCACACGTCGGGCGGCTGGTTCCAGTCAAAGCTTGCTCGGGATTTGCCGTTCGGCAGGTCCGCCCCCCAGCCCAGGTTGCGAAAACTGATCCGGCGGTCGGGATACTGGACCGTCATCAGGGTCTCGACATAGCCCAGACCGCGCTCCCGTTCGAACAGCGTATCACCGAGGAAGACCACGCGATCCCCGTCCCGCAGTTCAAACGGCTCGACCGGTTCCGGTGTCGGCTGGGTTGTCACCACGAGTTGACCGTCCTGGGCGACCGCCAGCAGGGAGGGCAGCACCAACAATAAATGCAACAAGCGTTTCATAATTCGATGTGGAGCAGCAAAGATAGGGGCCACAGACGGACGCGCAAGTCCAAGCGTCAGCTCATCGCGACTACGAACAGGGTTCTGCGGTGTGGAGATTGAAGTGGTTGGCGATCAACGGGAAAAAGT
>CAYXDZ010000303.1:0-4766 GCA_964463815.1 uncultured Verrucomicrobiota bacterium
TGCTTGTTCAGGTCGGCGTCGATGGCGTGGCCGAGTTGCTCGATCTCCGCCCATTGCGCCTCGGTGTATGGTTTGGTGACGCGCGGCGATTCATACACCCGCGTGACCCGCATTTCGTGATGGAGCTTCGACTCACACTCACCGATCACGCCGCTCACCGGGGCCGCCGTGCTCGGCTCGGGGGTGCAACTCAGCGGGATGTGGCCCTCGCCCGCCAGCAGGCCCGAGGTTGGATCAAAACCAATCCAGCCCGCGCCCGGCAGGTACACTTCGCACCACGCGTGCAGATCGGTGAAGTCCACCTCCGTGCCGCTCGGACCGTCGAGCGCCTTTACGTCCGGCGCGAGCTGGATGAGGTAACCGCTGACAAACCGCGCCGCCAGCCCGCAGTGGCGCAGCAACTGCACGAGCAGCCAGCCGGAATCGCGACACGAGCCGCTGAGCGTGGTCAGGGTCTCCTCGGGCGACTGCACGCCGGGTTCGAGGCGGATGAGATACTGGATGTCCCGCTGGAGCCGCTGATTGAGGCCGACGAGGAAGTCGATGGTGCGAAGTTTCCCGGGGGTGCCGCGTGATCCGTGATCCGTGATTCGTGGTTCCGTTCCTTCGACCGGCAGATGTCCGCCGTCGTGATGAACATCGGTCCGGTGCAGCGAGGCAGACGTGGGGACATGCGGCAGAGCTTCGGGATGGCCGAGCAGATCGCGCTTCAGGCCGGCCAGGTAGGCGGCGAGTTTCGGAGTTAACGGGCAGGGCTCGAGAAACGGCGCGAGATCGTGCTTCAGCGACGCGTCGTAACGGAACGGAAAGTCGGTGGCCGCTTCCTCGATGAAGAAGTCGAACGGGTTGTACACCGACAACTCAACCACCAGCTCCACCTCGACACAAAGCTCCCGCATCGGCTCCGGAAAGACGAGGCGCGCATTCCAGTTCGCGAACGGATCCTGCTGCCAGTTGATGAAGTGCTCGCCGCCGCTGATTTTCTGCGAATAGCTCAGCACCCGGGTCCGGCAATGCGGAGCCGGCCGCAGCCGGACAACATGCGGCCCGTGGCTGACCGGCCGGTCATAGGTGTAACGAGTCTGGTGATGCAGGGCGGCGTGGATCGGCATGGGGCGGTGGTGGAAACAGTAATCAGTGGTCAGTGATATTGGGCTGATGGCCGGGGAGCAGCAGGCTAAATCAGTCAACCCGCGACCAACCCGCCGCTACAACGTAGGGCAGCAGCCGGCGTCTGTCGGCATTAATCGCCGGATACGATCGCGGAGCCGGGCCGGCATGCTCCATGATATCCGCCGTTGAAACTCACGCAACGGACGCCAAGGACGCAAAGTTGACGGGGAGTGGTTGCTCGTTCCCGCCCCATTCGGTTTCACCCGGCAGACCCAGGTCACCACCGATTGCCATCCGTTTCCTTTGCGCTCCTCGCGAGCTTTGCGTGAGGCCATCGCGGCTTGTAAGTTCATGGATTCATCGCTTGCGCCTGCCAGTCGCCGCCGCCGCGCGCGTTGCGCCGGGTCGCGGCCGGCGTCTTGCGGGTGAAAAACGTTTCGTAAATGCCGCTGCCCACAAGATTCATCTTCGTTTGCAATTCATCCAGGAACTGGTGCAGGCCCTGGGCGTTGATTTCATCGACGTTGGTAAAGGCGAGGTCCGAGCAAAGCTGCCCGAACAGCCGCTCGGGGTTGTTCTGAAAACTGCCCAGCGGCGTGCCGGTGATCGCATGGAGGGAACTCCGGGCGCGATCCAGGCAGCAGCGGACGGCGCGGGGAAAGTGCTCGTCGAGCAGCAGAAAATGCGTGACGCCGGCCGGAGCCACCCGGCCGTGGCGTTTGCGATACATCTCGTACGCCCCGGCGGAACGCAGCACCGCCACCCATTGCAATTCATCAAACGGACTGCCCACTTCGTTGACCGAACGCAGCAGGAAATAATACTTCACGTCGAGGATGCGGGAGGTCTTGTCGGCGCGCTCGATCATCCGGCCCATTTCCAGGAAGTGCCACGCCTCGTTGCGGGTGAGCGTCGAGTCCGTCACGCCTTGAAACAGGTGGCTGCCGCGCTTCACTTCGGGATAAAACTGGTGGGCGCGATCCGAGCCGTCGAAGGTGCCCGCCGCCGCCTTCACCTTCAGGTAGAACGTGTTCAGCTCCTCCCACATCGTCGTCGAAATGATTTCGCGCACGGAACGGGCGTTCTCGCGTGCGGCGTGCAGACAGGAGAGGATCGAGTTTGGGTTCTCCTGATCGAACGTGAGAAACCAGATCACCTTTTCCTGATCCGGCGTGCCGAACCGCTTCTCGAAAGTCTCATGATCGCCGGTGGTGTTGACGAGCGGCTCCCACTGCTGCGTATAGCCCTCGGGCAGATCGAGCAGGAGGTTGAGGTTCACGTCGATGAACCGCGCCACGTTGTCCGCCCGTTCCACGTAGCGGCTCATCCAGTAGATCGAGTTGGCGACGCGGCTAAGCATGACCGGGATTGCGGGGCACGCCGGGGATCGGCTGGGTGTCCGTGTTCGAGCGGCGACCCGCGCGCGCAGTGTCGCCCGGCGCGGAATCGGCCAGCACCCACGTGTCCTTCGTGCCGCCGCCTTGCGAGGAGTTCACCACCAGCGAGCCTTTGCGCAGGGCAACGCGGGTCAACCCGCCGGGCAAAACGAACACCTCGCGCCCATAAAGAATGTACGGTCGCAGGTCCACGTGCCGGCCTTCAAGGTGGTCCCCGCAAACCGTCGGCACGCGCGACAGGGAAAGCGTCGGCTGGGCGATGTAATTGCGGGGATTCGCGCGGACGTGCTGTTTGAATTCCTCGACCTGTTCCCGCGCCGCGTGCGGCCCGACGAGCATCCCGTAGCCGCCCGATTCATTCGCCGCCTTGATGACCAGTTCGCCCGCGTGCTCGAGCACATACTCGAGATCGCCCGCCTCCGCGCAGATGTAGGTGGGCACGTTGGGAATGATCGCGTCCTCGCCGAGGTAATACTTGATGAGCCGCGGCACGTAGGCATAGACGACCTTGTCATCCGCGATGCCGGTGCCGGGCGCGTTGGCGAGCGCGACGTTGCCCGCGCGATACACACTCATCAACCCCGGCACGCCGAGCATCGAGTCGGCGCGGAACACCTCCGGATCGAGAAAGTCATCATCCAGCCGGCGGTAGATCACGTCCACCCGCTCGAAGCCCTTCGTGGTGCGCATCCAGACGAACTCCTCATGCACCACCAGATCGCTGCCCTCGACGAGTTCCACGCCCATCTGCTGCGCGAGGAACGAGTGCTCGAAGTAGGCCGAGTTGTACCGGCCCGGCGTCAGCACCACGACGCGTGGCGTGCCAGTGCCGTCGGGCGCGAGAAACTCCAGCACGTCCCGCAGCTTGATCGGATAATCCGACACCGGCCGGATCTTCGCCGCCGAAAACACCTCGGGAAACAGGCTCTTCATCAACCGCCGGTTTTCCAGCACGTACGACACGCCGGAGGGACAACGCAGATTGTCCTCCAGCACGTACACCTGCCCGTCGCGATGCCGCACCAGATCCGTGCCGACGATGTGACACCAGATGTCGCGCGGCGGCTTGAGCCCCTGGCACTCGGGCCGGAAGCCCTTCGACGATTCGATGATCTCGCGCGGCACGATGCCGTCCTTGACCGCCTTCTGCCGGTGATAAATGTCGGCGACGAACATGTTCAGCGCCTGGATACGCTGGCGGAGCCCGCGATCGATCCGGGTCCACTCACTGCTCGAGACGATGCGCGGCACCAGATCGAACGGCAGCACCTTCTCGACGCCCTGGTTGTCGCTATAAACGTTGAAAGTGATGCCCGCCTGCACCAGCGCCCGCTCGGCCGCCTGTTGCCGGAGCTGCAACTCCCCCGGCGGCAGCGACGCGATCTCCTGCGCGAGCAACCGCGCGGCGGCACGCGGCGCGCCATCCTCGCCGATCATCTCGTCGAAGAAGCCGTCCGACTCGTACCCGTTGAAAAGTGCTTTGGTGCTCACCCTCGACCTTGCGTTCGCGCCGGTAAAACGATGGCCAATCCCCCGCCGCAGCCCGGCCAAAGGCACCGGGCCGCCGCCCTGCTGGAATGGGTAAAACTGTTGCGCTGGTTGAAGATGCAGTCTTCATTGCAGCCCCGGTGCCACGAACCCCGTTCCCCACCGGGAACCCCTCGGTCACGGCCTGGAACCCGGCGAACCTCCTCGCTGAACACATTTGCAACCAGCCAGTTACAACGATCCAGACAACCTTCGACCCGACCCAACCCACACGTCACTCATGCTTCCAGTCGGCAATCAAGAGCACGCTGGTCCCTGTCCCCAACCCAGCAGCCTGAACAAAACCGGCCAGCCACGAGCAGATCGTTACGCCTCACTTCCGCGTTCGATGGTCGGCGTTTGGATTCCCCTGCCTGTGCTGGTAAACGCGATTCCAGAAGGCCTCATCGGCACGGTCGCCCGCCTGGGCGAGGGTGGAGACGGCGAGCGCCTGGAGGAACGCCAGCAGGGTGAGCTGTCGGGGCCGTGGCATGCGGGAGCTTACGGAGGGGACCCGTTAGAGACCAGACTTTATGTTCCGCTTCGAGGGGCTCCGGCCTCGCAGGTATCGCCGGTGAACGCGGCCAAATCCCAGGCCATCGCCAGGTCGCGACGGTCTCAAGGTAGAGTTGCTCGCAGCGGAACTGAAGCGCGAAAGCGAAGCGGCACGGCGGTGAGGTTTACCGTTTCTTTACCATTTCTTTACCGCAAACGAGTTTTTGGAGATTC
>CAYXDZ010000304.1:0-4758 GCA_964463815.1 uncultured Verrucomicrobiota bacterium
TCGATAAGTTCGCGGTTCTCGGACTTCGCGACGGCGAGTTCCCGTTCGAGTTCGGACACCCGGCTTTCGGCCTTGTGAATCCGGTCAATCAGTTTGTCCTGGATCTGCTCCATCCGTTTGCCGAGTTCATCGGCCTGCCGGGCGGCGGTGTCGTGAACGTTCATCAGGTCGCTGCGCTGCCGCAACAAGCCGCCGATGAAAGCGCCCTTCAACCAGCGCAGCAAATGCGGGCGGACATGGCGGCGCTCCGCTTCCGACAACGTTGGATTGCGCTGACCGGCCCGGCCCGCGGCGTCGGGATCGGAAAGGAACAGGATCTTGTCGCCGCTGCTGGCGGGCAGGGCGCGGCCGGCATCAAACGCGCGCGGGGCGGGGCGACGAATCATCAGAATGATCAGGAGCAGTACGGCTCCGCCGAGGCCGAGCACCCACCACTTGAGGTCGATGCCGAAGAGGTTGACGGTGGCCTGCACGGGGGCCTCGCCCGTGACGGCTTGCTGGACGGGCGGCACGGTTTCACCAGCCGCAGCCAACGCGGGTTCGCTGACCATGATGACGGGCATGGAGCGGTTTGGATCCCAATCCACGGCGAGGATCGCATGCTCCGAAACGATGTTGGGTGTCAACTGGACGGGCGCGACGTAACCGCCGCCTTCACCGAAAATGTAATCGGTCGTCAAGGCCGGCCGGTCTTCACGGGCGCGCAAGGTGGCGCGGGCTTCGCGGGGCAGATTGAGATAGGCGCTGACGAAGCCTTCCTCGCGGGCCCGCTGCAATACTGCGTCCGTGACTTCATCACCGGCGGCCAGCGTGCCGCCAAAGAAAAATGCCTCCGGGCCGTTCGCCGTCCAGCCGCGAATCTCGGCGAGCTTCACGAAGAATTGCCCGGCTGCGACGAGCCGGCCGGCGGAATCCTCGGTGGCTGTCGCCGCAGGCAGGACCAGCGATGCAAACCCCACGCGCTTGCCCTGGATGTCCAGCATGGCAAACGCATACCCGACGCCGGAATCGGTCGGCGTGCCGCGCCAGCCTTCGTGAAATGTGACGGTGCTGTTGAAGCGCGACAGCACGGCCATCTGCCGCGCCGAGCGTTGATTGGCCGTGGCCCCGCCATAAGCGCTGCAAATCCGTACGCCGAACCGGGCGTCAATGCGCGAGGCGAGATCTGTGGCGGTCTTCCACTCGGGGACTTCCTGTAGCAGCACCACGTCGGGCTGAAGTTTGCGCAGCGCGAGCGCGGCGGAGTTGAGCCGGGCTTCGAGCGGGGCGTTCTTGTCGGCGGTGGTTTCCAGCGAAGTGACATTCCAGGAAACGATGCGGATCGGCTCCGCGACCAGGGCAGCCGAGGCTAACCACCACGCGGCGAGAGAAATGCCGAACACCCGGTGGCCGCTCCGCAGTTGCTTGATCAAGGACTTCATTCGGCTCAAACCGGATCGGGACTCAATTGGTTTCCGCCGTGATGGCGATGATGAACGGCGCGGACTGGAGCATCAGTGAACGGAAATCCAGGGTGGCGATGGGGATATCGGGCTGCGGGTTCGTCCACGAGTAACGATAGATGTAGCCGGGGCCGCTGCCGCCCATGTCCTTGTTGATGTCACCGGACCAGGCAACGGTCGGGGCATCCGCACCGCGCGGGGCCTCGTTCCACCAGTCGCTCACATGCTTGTTGTAGATGATGGGCGCGCGATCCTGGGCCCGGTTTTCATAACGCACCACGAACTCGCCGATGGGAACCTTCTGATCGACGGCCCAGCCGGTGCCACCCAGAAAGTGCAGGCGACGAACTTTGCGGCCAACCGGGATGCCGGTGACCTGGTTGGTGTAGCGGTTGGGTTGCTGGCCCTGGAGGCCGAGGCCGTTCAACTGAATGACGCCGGCGATGTTGAAGCTGATGCCGCCAAACACATTCGTGCCGGCGGGCAGGTTCTTCAGCGAAGGGCCGGCGCCGGTTGGCGGGTTGTGCAGCGGTTGATTAAGGCCGCAGTTGAAGTGCCGGGACAGGTCCAGCGGGTGGAAGTTGCCGAAGCTTTCCATCGGGGTGAAGCGGGCGAACAAACGTTGCGGGTTCAAATCGGCCGGGTCCACCAAGTCCTTGAGCTGGTCCTCCCAGACGATGTTGCTCTCATAGATCTTGCCGTCGAAGGAAAGATTGAGCACCGGATCGTGGTGCCAGCAACGCGCGATCGGCACAATCGAACCGGCGACCGACATTTGCAGGCGCTTCCACTGCCGGTTCGACCCGCCGCCGCCCGGTGCCGGCTTGTCGTTGAATTCGTAAATGTAGGAGGTGGAGATGCGCGGGTCGCTGTAATCCTGATTCTTGACCTCCCCGGTGCGGCGCGTGACCGGGCAGACCAGCACGTTCGGATCGTCGAGGTAGTCTGGCACCAGATCGCTCAACCAGATGGGAACGTCCTTCTTGTCCTTCCGATACTTTTGAATGGCCTGGTTGATTACTTGCAGATTGCGGGCGCACTCGTCGCGCTCCTGTTGTGGGGTGGCGGCGGAGACCAGGCCGGGCCCGGCCAGCAACAAGGCGGCGACCAGGGTGAGTGAGAGCGGGACGGTGGCGGACGAAAGGTTCAGGCGGTTCATGTTACGGACACAATTGGGGACAACGGTGCGATTAACACCAACGGCAATCCGGGGTGTCAAGCGGTGAATCCGGCGTCACTTTTGCCTGCGGCTCCGCGGCTGCTGAGGAGTCAGCGGCGGCCGAGTTCACCCTTGACCCTGTCGTGCCGGGGCTTTTCCATCCCTCGTACGGGCGACAATCGGGTTGCTGGCACCAGCCGGATGGGTCGGAGAACGGGTCGGCTTGGTTTGGAATTGAACCCTTGGCAATGGACCGGCCGGGTGACCACGCAAACAGCACTTTGAATTTTCTATGAGCCTCATCAACGACGCCATCAAGCGGGCCAACCAGGCAAACAAGGACCGGCAGGCTCCGGGCAATCCTGCCGCGCCCTCGCCCGCTGAAATGCAGACGGTGGAGACATCACGAGCGCAACCGGCCGGCGGCTCGATGACCAGCATGCTGTTGATCGCCGGCATCGTCGTCTTCGTGCTGCTCGGCGGGTCACTCCTGTTCTTGTCCATGAGCGGAAGCCGGTCTAACGACGAATCCGCCGGGCCCTTGGTGAGCGAAACGGTGCCATCATCACCCGCCAGCTCTTCGGTGCCTCAACCCGAGGAGTCGCCGGCCGTGACGCCGGCTCCGGCGGAGAGCCTGGTCGCTGACGCCTTGCAGAATCCCGTGCCACCGCCCACCACGATTGTGCCCGGCGACCCGGCCGGCGTGGCGACCCCTTCAACGGCCCCGGTCATCGCGGCCAGTCCGTTGGCGCAGCCCGCCGGGCCTCGTCCGTTTCCGGAACTCAAACTTCAGGGCATTTATTACCGGCTTCGTGATCCGTCGGTCATGATCAACGGCCAGACTCTGGAGATTGGGGATGTCGTGGAAAACGCCCGGGTCATCCGCATTGAGCGCAAGGAAGTCACGTTGGAACTGGACGGGCAGCAAAAGGTGCTGCGCCTGCAATAGCGCACCGAAAAGGAACTGACGGGCAGAACGATCAGTACGTTGCCGGGTGGCTCCCACGCAACTTGTGATTGGCGGATTGCGGCTCGCCCTTCCTGTGGAGACGGCGATTGAATTTTCCCCGAAAGGCGGCTTAACCTCCGCCATGCCAAAACTTCCATCCTCCCGCTGCTGCGTTCTTTTGCCCGCCCTGCTCCTCGCCGCGGGTTGCACCACGCGCCCGATTCACGTTACGCACACCGATGAGAAATTCGTCGCCGGCATCGAGAACCGCACGCTGGTCAGTTACTGGCTCAAGGCTCCGGCCGACGCGCCGCTGCCGGTCGAGAGCGGTGGCTTCTTCCATCCCTTGACCACGCCCGCCGGCGTCGTGGTCACCGATCTTGCGCCGGACGATCACCGCCATCATCGCGGGGTGTTCCTCGCCTGGGTCGAAATGCACGGCGTGAAAGACGCCGACTTCTGGGGTTGGGGCGAGCACGCGCCGGTGCAAGGCCGCCAGATCATCAACCAGCGCCTGCGCCCGAGAGTCACCGATGACGCGGTCAGCTTTGTCGCTGACAACACCTGGGGAGCCGACGGCACCGTGCTCCTCAAGGAACGGCTCTCCGCCAAGGCCACCGATCGCGACGGCGTGCGCGTGCTGGACCTTGTTTACCGGCTCACGCCGCCGGCCGACCTCACCCTCTCGCAATGGGCCTTCAGCGGCTTCTGCCTGCGCACCCGCAAGGACGGCGACATCCGCCTGTACTCGCCCGCCGGCCGGGCAAACCTGCCCGCGCCCAGCCACGTGAAACCAGAGAGCGACTGGCCGGACGCCGACTGGTACGCGTGCGAGCAAACGCTGCCCGACGGCCGGCAGATCGGCGCGGCCGTGATAAACCATCCCGCCAACCCGCCGACGCTCTGGCACAACCATCCCGACATCCGCATGATCAACCCCTGCATCGTCGCACCGGGCGAGGTCAAGTTGGCGGCCGGCAAACCATTGACCCTCCGCTATCGCGTGGTGACCTTCGACGGCAAGCTGCCTGCGGCCACCTTGAACCAGCTCGCCGCCGAGTGGGCTGATGAGCGGTAGGATGCGCTCCTGTGTGGCCCCGACGGACCTGATCCACGAAGCTCGATGAGCCACAGCAACGACCAGCACTTCAACAACCACCGCTCGACAACCAGTTACACCTTGCCTACAAAACAACAGTGACCAATCA
>CAYXDZ010000305.1:0-4755 GCA_964463815.1 uncultured Verrucomicrobiota bacterium
GAAGGGCCAGGTGCAGATGCGCCGCCTCGGCGGTGGGGGTGCGGCGCGGATCGATCACGATGCTCCGCACGCGCTTGCGGCCGGCGCGGCGCTTGATCCGCTGCCAGAGCACGGGATGACACTCCGCCATGTTCGCCCCGACGACGAGAAAGCACTCGGCCAGGTCAAGGTCTTCGTAGCACGTCGGCGGGGCGTCACAACCGAAGGCCAGCTTGTAGGCACTCGCGGCACTGGCCATGCACAGGCGCGAGTTGGCGTCGATGTTGTTGGTGCCGATCGCCCCTTTGACGAGCTTGTTGAAGACGTATTGAGCCTCGGTGGTGAGCTGGCCGGAAACGTAGAACGCCGTCGCATCGGGACCGTGCGCACGGAGGATTTCCCGGAACCGCCCGGCCACGTGATCCAGGGCTCCATCGAGCGAAGCGGGTTGCAGCACTTCCGCGCGCGAAGCCCGCCAATAAGCCGTCGTCAACCGGTTGGGCGTGCGGATTATTTCGCCAATCTGCGCGCCCTTGGGGCAGATCGCGCCGAGCGTCGAGGGATGTTCCTTGTCCCCGCGCACTTCCGTGATGCGCCCGTCGCGCGCCTTCACGACGAGCCCACAGCCAACGCCACAATACGGGCAGATGGTTTTGGTGACCGTTTCGTTCACGCGCGGTGGTTGGGGCCTGAGTTCTCGCGGGCGGCTCAGAAGTTGAACTCCACCTGCGCCCAGAGTTTATGCACGTCGAACGCGAATGGCGCGTCCTGCCCGTCGTAGTATGAGTACTTCAGCAGCGCGCTCCAGTGCTTGCCGAAGCCGCGTGAGAGTTGCACGTCGAACTCCTGGCCGTAATCCGCGCTACCGCTGTCCGAATCGTACATGTGATACACGACCCGCAACGGGAGCTTCCCGGGCAGCGTCACCTGCGCGAACGCATAGAGATCACGCAACCCCAGCGCGGGCGTGGCGAGGAACACGTCGGCCCAACCGTTGAAAGCGTGACCGGTGGCCAGCGGCGTGCGGAAACCCTGGCCATTGTCCGAGCCGAGCACCTCATAGCCCGCACCGAAGGAAACCGGTTTGATGAACGCGCCGACTTCGAGGTTGTAGTATTCCGTTTCGTAATCGAGCGGGCTGTCCGCGTAGTCGGTCTGCCAGGCGAACTCGGCGCGATAGCTCAGGTTCACGGTATCGCTCACGGGTGTGATTCCGGCGAACGACAGGCCGTACGTGGCTGCCGAGTTGGCGAAGCCGGCGGCATTCTCCAGATCAAGCAGGTAGGCATAGCCGGTGAACGTCCCGAACTTCAAACCGCTGTATGAGGCGTTAAACAGGTGCGAGTTCGAATCGAAGTCGGTGTTGGCGGCCGGCAGTCCGGATACATCACCAAAGATGCGCCGCACATCCCACAGGTAACCGTAGAACAACGTCAGATCCTTGACCGGCCTGCCGGTGAGCGTGGCCGCGTCGAAGGTCTGCATGTTCTGACGCCAGCCGATGTCCCCGACGAACCGGTGGTTGTCGAGCGCGATGCGCTGCCGCCCGAGCTTCGCGGCAACGAGGTTGGTGTAGGCATAGCTCAACCACACCTGGTTCAGTTCGGTGGTCTCCGGGTCGGCCACCACCGGACGATCCCCCGCGCCGTTCGAGCCGGCCGCATTGTAGTTTTGATACGAACCGATGGCGGTCACGTTCTCGCCCTCGATCATGCCCTGAAAGCCGTGCAACGGCGCGGTGGTGAACCCGAACCGCGTGCGCAGCGTCGGTGCATGGGAATCTTCGGCATAGTTGTCCTGATCCACGAACTCGTAACGCAGCCGGGCGTTGAAGTTGAACTTCCCCTTCGCGATCACGTCCGGAATGTCCGTGTTGAAAAACTTCTCCAAGGTGCCCGGTTCCGCCGGCGGGGTCGCGGCGGGGGCAGTTGCGGCCGGTGCGGCGGGTTTGGGTGGCGGGCCAGGTGGCTGACCGGTGCCCGGCAGGGAGTAGGGCTTTTGCTGACCGTGAACCGAGGCGGCGATGGACATCACCAGCGCGCCCCCGGCGAGCAGTTTCCAGGTTTGGAGGGATTGTGTTTTCATGTTTTGAGTGAGGGTTGTTTCAGCCCGTTGACAAGCCTGAACCCAAGTGGCAATTGCGAGTTGATCGAAATCAAGGTTGCCATAATTAGCCCGGTAAAAAGCGCGAAGTGTGTGGTTAAACAACCACGCCGCATTCCACGCGCGGTCCGGTGGCGTGCCGGGTGCGACGCAGCAGCGGTCGTTGTTCGCCCTTCAGGTGCGCCTGTTCGTTCAGATATCCGATGAGTTCCTCGCGCATCTCGTAATAGCGCGGGCTTTCCAGCAACTCCTGCCGGTGACGCGGGCGCGGGAGATTTACAGCGAGGATGTCGCCGACTTCCGCCGCCGGTCCGTTGGTCATCATCACCACGCGGTCGCTGAGGAAGATGGCTTCATCGACGTCATGGGTGACCATCAACGCGGTGATGTGGTTCCGCTGCCAGAGCTCGAGGAGCACCTGTTGAAGCTCCTGGCGCGTGAGGGAATCCAACATGCCGAACGGCTCATCAAGCAGTAGCATCTTGGGTTTCAGTGCAAAGGCCCGGGCGATGCCGACCCGCTGACGCATGCCTTGCGAGAGTTCGCGCGAGCGCTTGTGCATCGCTTCGCCCAAGCCGACGACGGTCAGGTAATACTCGGCAATCTCCCGGCGTTCGACCTTGCTCGCGGTGTAGAAGACCTGATCCACGCCGAGCATGACGTTCTCAAACGCGGTCAGCCACGGCAGCAGGCAGGGCGATTGAAACACCACGCCGCGATCCGGACCGGGACCGGACAGCTCCTTGCCGGCGAGGATGATTCCGCCCTCGGTGACTTCGTTCAGGCCGGCCAGCATCGACAGCACCGTGGACTTGCCGCACCCGGAGTGGCCGATGAGCGTGACGAACTCGCCCTTCTTGATGCGAAGGTTGAAGTCCCGGACGATGACCGCCGGACCCTTGGGCGTCGGGTAGGTCTTCGTCAGATTGGAAAGTTCGACGTAATCGCTCATTCGACCTCCACGCGTTCTTCTTTGACCTCGCTACGACGGCGCGGGGTTCGCAGGCTTCGAAACAGGGAACGGGATTGATTCAGATCCTCCGGCTCGATGTCGGGCAACACGAGCTTGCGCGTGACGGACGCCTTCGGCCGCCCGCCCTGGCCCAGCAGGTAACCGATGATTTCCTTCCGGATCTCTTTGAAGCGTGGATCGTGGTTCAGCGCCTTGCGATCGCGCGGCCGTTCGATGTCTACCGTCACCGACGGCCCCAAAGTCGCCTTCGGTCCCGCGCTCAACGGGATGATGCGATCCGCGACCATGATGCCTTCGTCCACGTCGTTGGTGATCAACACGACGGTCTTGCGTGACTCGGACCAGATGCGCGCGATCTCGTCCTGCAACACCGCCCGCGTCAGGGCGTCGAGCGCAGAGAGCGGTTCATCGAGCAGGAGAATCTTGGGGTCCATGGCCAGGGCGCGGGCCACGCTGACGCGCTGCCGCATGCCGCCCGAGAGTTCGTGCGGTTTCTTGTCGCGCGCGGGGGTGAGATTCACCATGGCGATGTGCTTCTCGACCTGTTCGCGGCGTCGATCGGCGGACCAACTCGAGAACACTTCATTCACGGCGAGTGCGATGTTGTCATAGACGCTCAACCACGGGAGCAACGAGTAGTTCTGAAAGACGATGGCGCGATCCGGACTGGGCTCGGTGACCGGCTCGCCGCGCAAGTTGACCGAGCCCTCATCCGGCCGCTGCAAGCCTGCGATGAGCGACATGAGCGTCGTCTTGCCCGCGCCGGAGTAGCCCACGATGGCTACGAACTCGCACTCGGTGATGCTGAGATTGATGTCGCGCAGCACTTCGGCACGATTGCCGCCGAAGCCGTACCCCTTGCTGACTTGGTTGAGTTCTAAAAAGGCCATCGGGGATCTACTATTTACGATTTACGATTGATGATTGGGCGACGGTTGGCAGATTGGCCGCCGTATGACACCCACCGAACTCAAACAACGCACTATGCAGTTTGCCGTCCGGATTCTGAAGCTGGCCGATGCGATGCCGAACAAACCATCCGGTCGTGCCATCGCCAACCAAATCGCGCGAAGCGGGACATCCGTTGCCGCGAACTACCGGGCGGCATTGCGGGGAAAGTCGCGGGCCGACTTCACCAACAAAATCACCATCGTCTTGGAAGAAGCGGACGAAACCGGCTTCTGGATCGAACTGACCGAACGCGCCGGTCTGCTTCCCGCCAAACGGCTGGACGCGCTGCGACTCGAAGCCGAGGAGTTGATGAAGATTTTTAACGCCACTCGCACCACTGCCCGCAATCAGAAATCGTAAATTGTAAATCATAAATTCACGCTCTAGCGGATTGCGGCGCCGTCGAAGCTGACGGCCTTTTGTAGAACCATCATCGTGCGATCGAGGAAGAAGCCGATGAAACCGATGGTGAACACCGCCACCATGATCTGCGCGAGCGTCTGGCTGCTGCCGTTCTGGAACATGTCCCAGACGAATTTCCCGAGGCCGGGATTCTGCGCCAGCATCTCGGCGGCGATCAGCACCATCCAGCCGACGCCGAGCGAGAGCCGCAGGCCGGTGAAGATGAGCGGCAACGCGGACGGAATGACAATCTTGGTCACCTTCTTCCACCAGCCCAGCTTCAGCACGCGCGCGACGTTTAGGTAATCGTTGTCGATCGAGGCCACGCCGAGGGAGGTGTTGATGAG
>CAYXDZ010000306.1:0-4742 GCA_964463815.1 uncultured Verrucomicrobiota bacterium
CTCAACCCGCGGCTGCTCGCCGGCACCGCGCCGTCCGCCCATCCGCTCGCGCCGCGCGCCAAGAACATCATCTTCCTGCACATGGCCGGCGCGCCGTCGCAGCTCGACCTCTTCGATCACAAGCCGAAGCTGAACGAGCTCAACAACCAGCCGGTGCCCGAGAGTTTCATCAAGGGCGAGCGGTTCGCGTTCATCAAGGGCGTGCCCAAGTTGCTCGGCTCGCCGCACACGTTCAAAAAGCACGGGCAATCGGGCGTCGAGATTTCGTCCGCGCTGCCGCACCTCGCTGAAATCGCCGACGACCTCTGCGTGATCCGGTCGATGAAGACGGACCAATTCAACCACGCGCCGGCGCAGTTGTTCATGCACACCGGTTCGCCGCGGCTCGGGCGGCCGGGGATGGGCTCTTGGCTCAGCTATGGTCTCGGCTCCGAGGCAAACGATCTGCCGAGCTTCCTCGTGATGATGTCCGGCCCGAACGCGCCCGACGGCGGAGCGTCGCTCTGGGGCAGCGCCTTCCTGCCGACGATCCACCAGGGCGTGACCCTGCGCGCGAAGGGCGATCCCGTGTTGTTCCTGTCCAATCCTGACGGCATGGACGCCGCGCTGCGCCGCCAGACGCTCGACACGCTGGAGACGTTGAACCGCCAGCACCTCGGCCGTGTGGGCGATCCCGAGACGCTGACGCGCATCGCGCAGTACGAGATGGCGTATCGCATGCAGACGAGCATGCCCGAGCTCGTCGATATCGCGAAGGAACCGAAGCACGTGCTCGACCTGTACGGCACCGCGCCGGGCCAGTCCGGATTCGCGACGAACTGTCTGCTCGCGCGGCGGCTGGTCGAGAAGGGCGTGCGCTTCGTGCAGTTGTATCACTGGGGCTGGGACAGTCATGGTGATCACAAGGGCAACGACCTGCGCTACGGCATGGTCGATGTCTGTCGCGAGGTGGATCAGCCGGCGGCGGCGTTGATCAAGGACTTGAAAGCGCGCGGCCTGCTCGACGATACGCTCGTGATCTGGGGCGGTGAATTCGGTCGCACGCCGATGAACGAGGCCCGCAACCGCGACGGCTGGCTGGGGCGCGATCATCATCCGCACGCCTACACGATGTTCATGGCCGGTGGCGGCGTGAAGCCGGGGCTCACCTGGGGCACCACGGATGACATTGGCTATCAAGTCGTCGAGCACCCGGTCCACGTTCACGATCTCCAGGCGACGATCCTGCACCTGATGGGCCTGGATCACGAACGCCTGACGTATCGTTTCCAGGGACGGGACTTCCGGTTGACCGACGTGCATGGGGAGGTCGTGAAGGGCTTGCTGGCATAATTGGTCGCAACGGATCGCAATCGTCCTCGCTCTCGTCGTCGTTCTCGATACCACGTCGGGAGCGTCGGAGTGATGGATTTCTGGATCAATGGAGTGGCTGCGCCGCGCCTCCGGAGGGCCATCGACCCTGGGAACTTGTTTGCCTGTAATAGGTGGCGCGCCCGGATCGCCGCTAAGCGGGACAGAGGCGGTCCCTGCCTTAATCGAAACGCATGGGCCGATACAGCTCGGTCACTCCGATTCTCCACCCAGTTTCGAGGACGATTTCCCGGGTTTTCGAGCCTCCCCACCCTTGGTCGCCGTCGTACATCGACCCGACAGTCCGCCGCATGATCTGCCGGTTGACCGCCCACCGCAAAATACCGACAGGTTTTGGCAAGCGCGGGCTGGAAATGCTTCTTGAAACCGAGTCTCAGCGTTTCTAGGTTGCCCTTGATGAACGACGCGCACCCTGTCACCGCCTGCGAGGACTCCTGTCCGGCGAGTGCATTGTGCCCGTTGAACAGCGTTCCCGCCGGCACGTTGGTGCGCATCAAACAGCTCGCCTCGACGCCGGAGATCAATGACCGGTTGCGGGAACTGGGTTTCTGCGAGGAACGGGAGATCCGTCTGATCAGCCAGAGTGCCAACCTGTTGTGCCAGGTCTGCAACGCCCGGCTCGGTTTGAATCCCAAGATCGCCGGGGCCATCTGGGTCGAGCCGCTCCCCGCCGCCCGCCGGATCGCCTGAACATGTCCCTCCCCGGCCAGCCCCTCACGAGTTTGGCGGCGGGCAGCGCCGCTGCCGTTGTTGCCATTAACCTGCCGCCTGCCGACCAGCCGCGGTTGATGGAAATGGGCCTGCTGGTGGGCACGACGGTCGAGTTGGTGCGCTTCGCCCCGCTGGGGGACCCCGTCGAGATCAAGGTTCGCGGCTATCATCTGAGCCTGCGCAAACACGAGGCCGACCGCATTCTCGTCGCGCCCAGGAAATAGTCATTGCTCCGCGCATGGCCGAAGATTCCAGCCCGTCCGCCGTCCGCAGCCGTTATGTTGCGCTGACCGGCAACCCGAACTGCGGCAAGACGACCTTGTTCAACGCGCTGACCGGCATGCGCGGCAAGGTCGGCAACTACGCGGGCGTCACGGTCGAACGGAAAGAAGGCCGGCTCAAGGGCGGGATGGCGGGCGCGGCGATTACGATCATCGACCTGCCCGGCACCTACAGCCTGAGCCCCAAATCGCTCGACGAGCAAATCTCGCGCGACATCCTTTTTCACCGGTTGCCCGAGGTTCCGGCCCCGGCATTGGTGGTGGTGGTGGTCGATGCCTCAAACCTCGAGCGCAATCTTTACTACGCCACCCAGGTCATTGAGCTCGGCTACCCGACGGTCGTCGCGCTGAACATGATCGATGTCGCGGAGCAGAACGGCCAGACCATTGATGGTGACGCGCTCGATCGCGAACTCGGAGTGCCGGTAATCCCGCTCGTGGCGAGCACCGGGCGAGGTCTCGATGAACTGCGTGCCAGCATCTTGAGCGGCTTGAATCAGTCCCCCCACCGCGCGCCCGGCGGGTTGTTCGTAAAGCTGTCGGAACGCGCTGAAGCCGAGCTGTCGCCGGTTGTCGCCTTGTTGTCCCAGGAGTTTCGGCAGCGCAAAACCTCCGCGCAGGCCGAGGCGTTGCTGGTGTTGACCGATGAGAAGGTGATGGCCGCGAACGACGCGCATTATCCCAATCTCATTCACGATGCGGTCCAGGCCGCGCGGCGGCGGCTCGAAGCACTCGGCATTTCCTGGCGCACGATGGCCATCGAGGCCCGCTACGGGCGCATCGCCGAAATCTGCGCGCGGGTGGTTCGTCAGGCCGCGTCCGACGGTGAAACTTTCAGCGACCGGCTCGACCGAATCGTCACGCACAAGGTCTGGGGCACGCTGATCTTCTGCGCGATCATGGTGCTGATTTTCCAAAGCATCTTTAGCTTCGCGAGTGTGCCGATGGATTTGCTGGAAGGCGGCATTGGCCAGATCGGTGAAACCGTGCGTAGCGTGATGCCCGAGGGCGAACTGCGCAGTCTGCTCGTGGATGGCGTGATCGCGGGCGTCGGCGCGGTGGTGGTGTTCCTGCCGCAGATTCTGCTATTGTTCTTCTTTATCGGCCTGCTCGAAGACACCGGCTACATGGCCCGCGCCGCGTTTCTGATGGACCGCCTGATGAGCAAGGTCGGGCTGCACGGCAAGAGCTTCATCCCGATGCTCAGTTCGTACGCGTGCGCGATTCCCGGCATCATGGCCACGCGTACGATCGAGAGCCCGAAGGACCGGCTCGTCACGATCCTGATCGCGCCGTTGATGAGTTGCTCGGCGCGGCTGCCGGTTTACACGTTGCTCATCGCGGCGTGCATTCCGAACGAAACGGTCCTGGGCTTTATCGGCCTGCCGGCCTTGACTTTGTTTGGCATGTATCTGCTGGGCACGGGTGTGGCGTTCATCATGGCCTGGGTGTTTAAGAAGACCCTGCTCAAGGGCGAAACGCCGATGCTGATTCTCGAACTGCCACCCTACAAGCGACCACTCCTCCGGCAGGTGCTGCGCCACATGTGGGAGCGCTCGAAGCTGTTCCTCCGGCGGGCGGGCACGGTGATTCTCGGCATCAGCATCATTCTGTGGTTTCTCCAGACGTATCCCAAGAGTGCGGAGATCAGTCAGCGCTACGTCGAGCAGGCCGCCCAGGTGGAAGCCATGGGCGAGCTCACTCCCGCCGGCGAGCTCGACGCGGCCACCCAAGAGTCCCTGGCGGAACTCGGCAAAGCGGAAGCCGGCGAACTGCTGGCGCACAGCTTCGCCGGCCGTATCGGCCACTTGATCGAACCGGTCTTCGCGCCGCTTGGGTTCGACTGGAAGATCGGCATCGGCATTGTGGCGTCTTTCGCCGCGCGCGAAGTGTTTGTCAGCACCATGTCCACGGTGTACAGCCTTGGCGGCGGCGACAGTGACGAGGAAATCGCGAAGCTATCCGACGTTCTACAGCAGCAAACCCGCGAGGACGGCTCACCACTCTACAGCACGTTGCTGGGAGTGACGTTGATGGTGTTTTATGTCTTCGCGCTCCAGTGCGTCAGCACAATCGCCGTGGTGCGCCGCGAGACGAACGGTTGGAAGTGGCCGGTCTTCCAGTTTGCCTACATGTTCGTGCTGGCCTGGGTGCTGGCGTTTCTGACGTGGCAGGGCGGCCGGTTGCTGGGGCTGGGTTAAGGGTTGGTCGCCATCTTGGGATTTTGAGGCTCCGCCTTGTACCACATCCAGTCCTTGGTCTCCTCAAAACTGCGCTGAGGATCACGCCGGATTTCCTCGCTGAAATCATGAACTGCCGCGTGGCCATCGACGAACAGTATTGGGGAGATGAATTTCAATCCATCCTGCGAGAGAGGTT
>CAYXDZ010000307.1:0-4738 GCA_964463815.1 uncultured Verrucomicrobiota bacterium
CTGTCCGCCCACATCTTGGATGGCCTGCACCCGCGCCTCGCCGCGTTCCTGATTCCGGCCGAGCACGGCTACTCTCGCCCCCGCCCGGGCCAGTCCGTCGGCCAGCGCACCGCCCAACACCCCGGTTGCGCCGATGACCACCGCAACTTCATTGGTAAGATCAAAAAGATTGCTCATGAGTTCGCCCGGATAGTGAGCCCGTGGCCGGGAAGTCCGGAAGCAAATTGTGCGACTTGGGCGGCCGCTCCATTGGTGCTCGGAACAAAGGCCGGTCTTGATTCTCGAGCCCATGCGACGCATGGCACCTCCGCTGCTAAATGAGGCGAGTATGAAGAAATTCGTCTTTGCCCTCGGTCTGATTGCCCTGGTGATTGGGGTCGCGTGGGGGATCCGCGCGGTCACCGTTTACCAAGCCAACGCACGGTCCTCGAAATTCAACAATAATGTGGAAAGCCTGTTCAACGCGCTCCAGCAGTACAAGGAGCGCACCGGCGGTTACCCGCACGGCAGCAATGCCGAGATTGCCAAGGCGCTGGATGGGAAGAATGAGAAAAACCTCATCATCCTCGTGGGCAAGAACCTCACGGTGAACACCAAGGGGGAGTTCGTCGATCCTTGGGAGACGCCGTTGCGCATCTACTTCAGCGGGGATGGCGTGCTTGTGCGGTCAGCCGGACCCAACCGCAGTTTTGATGACACGACTGTCGTGGAATTTGACGACATCCTGCGCTCGAACTGACAGGGCAGGGGTGGGGTGAGGGACTGAATCAGTGCCCTGGCGCGGGGTTGGCGGGCGGTCGCGGTTCCTCGAAACGGACGATCGTTTCGCCCGGCAGGCCGAATCCCAGGTTCTCCCGAATCAGCCGCTCGACGGTGTTCGGGTTGCCATGAAACAGCTCGAGGCGGCGCATCATCTGGTTGTTCTCCGACTGGAGGGCCGCGATGCGCGACTGTTGGAGGGCGAGTTCGCGACGCAGCTTCTGGTTTTCCTGAATCAGCGGGAGATACCAGACGAAGACCGCCACGACACCGGCCACGACCAGGCAGATCACGACCACGCGTGAAAGGAAGTCGGCGACACGGGAACTGGCATGCACGCGCGGAATTAATCACGCTGACGCCGCGGTGGGAAGCCCGGAATCAAGGCCCGGTCATTTGTTGAAGGTCTGCCAGCTTTGCAGGTTGCCTGAAGGATCGAAGATCAACCGCAGATGGCGATCCGGGGTCCGGACGATGTGGGAGGACTCAAAAGCGTAGCCCGGATGATAGCCGTAGCGCCGGTAAGTGGGACCATAGCCAAGCGTCGGCCCGACGCTGTGGTAAGCGCCACGGCTCGTCAGCCACTCGGCGACGAGTGTTTGATCGGAGAGCACGGCGGACTTGTCCGGGGGCCCGTAGTCCATGACCGCCTGGTCGTAGGTGTAACTGCCAATCCGTGTGCTCCAATCGATGGTGGGTCGAGACGCGCAGCCGGCTGGCAGCAGAATCAGGATCAGGATCAGCAGCGTGTAAATGCCGCCTGCGTTCCGGATCTTCACTGGAGTGTAACGCATGTACCGGGAGATTAAGCTCGGGTCCGGCCTTTGCAAGGGCCGCCAGCAGGGGAAAATAATCGTTTGCAAGGGCTCGTGGCTTTGCTAGAAACGCCGCCCGTCGTTCGGGACGGATGGTCCTCAAACTTTGATTTAGAATTGTTATGTCACAGCATCGAAGCCTTCGCGCCGCCTCCACTTTGGGCGGAAAACGCAGCGTTCTCAAACGGTTTGAACGCGTGGAACTGCTCAAGAAACGCGGCCAATGGAAAGAGGGTGATCGCGTGACCGGCCTCCGCAAGACCAAGCCGGAAGCCTGAAGAAAGCGGATTGACTGGCATTTTTGCGGTCGCGGCCCGGCTGGCAGCAGTCACTGGTCGCGACCGTTTTCTTTTTATGATGCGGCTCCAAAAATTTCTCGCCGAGGCCGGCCTGGCTTCGCGCCGGGCGGCGGAGCAGCACATTCTCGACGGCCGGGTCTCGGTGAATGGAAAACCGGTCACCGAGCTCGGCACCAAGGTGGACCCGGCGGTGGACAAGGTCCGCTTTGACGGGGATCTGGTACGCCCGAAGAAGCGGCTTTATGTCGCGCTCCACAAGCCGGCGGGCTACGTCTGCACGCGGAACGACCCGGAAAGCCGGCGCATCGTATTTGAGTTGCTGCCCAAGGAATGGGGGCACCTGCATACCATCGGCCGGCTAGATCGCGCCAGCGAGGGGCTGCTGCTGCTGACCAATGACGGCGCGTTCTCACTGCAAGTCGCTCACCCGCGCTTTGGCGTGCGCAAAATCTACTGGGTCATCGTCACGGGTTTCGTGGACAAGCCGGTGGCCGAACAGCTCACCAAGGGCGTTCGTGAAGGCGGCGAGTATCTCAAGGCCGAGCGCGCCCGCATCCTCGAAGCGAACAACACGCACAGCACGCTGGAACTGGAGCTGGCGGAGGGCCGGAACCGGGAAGTGCGGCGGCTGCTGGCGGCTTGCGGTTTCGAGGTCGAGCGCCTGCTCCGCGTCTCCATCGGCCGCGTCAAACTGGGGGATTTGCCCTCCGGAAAATGGCGGACATTGACAGAACCCGAGATAAATTCTCTACTGACGCCATGAATTTCACGCTTTTCCGAAGCTTTCGCGGAGTTCTTTGTCTCTCCGCGTTGATCGCCAGCGTCGGCCACGCGGCGGAAACGGCCACGATCTCGGCCGGCACCGCCAACGTGCGCGGGCGGGCGGGATTCATTGGCGAAGTCATCACCCATCTCAAACAGGGGGATACGGTCACCATCCTCGACCGGGTGACGCTCAGCAGTCCCAAGGCGGGCGAACCGGCGGAATGGTTGAAGATCGCTTTGCCCGCCAACACCCCGGTGTGGGTCCACGCCTCCTATGTGGACCCCGCTTCGAGCACGGTGAACGCCAGCCGTCTCACCGTGCGTGGCGGAGCCGGCATCAACTACAGCGTGCTCGGGTACTTGAGCCAGGGCACGCCGGTGAAGGAGATTCGCCGGCAGGGAGACTGGCTTGAGATCGAGCCGACCGAGGAGCTTCACGCGTTCGTGGCTGCGAGCGTTGTGAAATTGCCGCCCGCTGCGACATCCGCCGCACCGGCCGTAGCCACCGCGGAATCAGTCCCGGTGCAATCCGCACCGGTGGAGACTGCCACTCCGGCTCCTGAACCCGTTCCTGACACCACGACCGTGGCGACTCCGGTCGTTCAAGCTCCGACTGCGTCCGTTGGAGCGGACATTGGAACGCCGGTCGCCACCGCTCCGCAAACAACCCCACCGGCCACGACGACGATCATCGCCGAGCCGGCCCCGGCCATCGCCACGCCGCCGGTTGATGCGGGCCGCGAGCTGACGGTCGAGGAACGCGCGCAACAGGTTCTGGAACGCCGGACGCGGGACAGCCAGCGTTGGGAGGTCGCCATCGGACCCGACGATCAGATCTTGCGGGATCTCCCCGAGCAACGTCGCCAGGTGACGCGCGAAGGCAGAATTCGCCGGGCGATCAGCATTCAGGCGCCGGGCGATTTCATCCTGACCCACGCCGAGTCCAATCTGCGCTTGAACTACCTTTACACCTCCTCCACCAACCTTCCGCTCAAGGAATTGCACGGTGTCAAAGTCCGTATTCAGGGCGAGGAAGGCATCGACTCCCGCTGGCCGGGCACGCCGGTGCTGTTGATCAAGTCACTCGAAGTCCTGCCCTGACGCCGGTGAACAACCTCATCGACGGCCGCGCCATCGCGGACCAAATCCATACCGACACCGCCCGACGCGTCGCGGCCCTGCAAGCGCGCGGCGTCCAGCCCGGGTTGATGTTTGTGCGCGTCGGCGAAGATCCCGCCTCGAAGGTCTATGTCGGCATGAAGGAGCGCACCAGTGCCCGACTGGGGATTCACCGCGAGACGAGGGTGCTCCCGGCCGACACCACCGAGGCCCATCTGCTGGGTCTGCTCCGGGAGTTGAACGCCGACCGTCGCTTTCACGGCATACTCGTCCAGGCCCCTTTGCCCAAGGGGATCAGCGAACAAACGGTTTATTCCACCGTGGCCCCGGAAAAGGATGTGGATGGCTTTCACCCGGTCAATGTCGGCAAACTAATGCTCGGTGCCACCGACGGTTTCCGGCCCTGCACGCCGGCGGGAGTGCATGAGTTGCTGATCCGTTCCGGAACCCATACAGCGGGTGCCGAAGTGGTTATTCTCGGACGCGGCAACATCGTCGGCAAGCCGATGGCCGCCATCCTCTGCCAGAAGGCGGAACACGCCGACGCCACCGTCACGATCTGCCATTCACGCTCGCGACACACGGCCGAGCATTGCCGACGCGCGGACATCATCATCGCGGCCATCGGCGTGCCGGAGTTTCTGAAGGCCGACATGGTCCGGCCCGGTGCCGTGGTCATCGATGTGGGCGTCAACCGCATCAACGATCCATCCTCGAAGAACGGCTATCGCCTCGTCGGCGACGTGGACTTTGCGGCCGTTCAACCCATTGCCGGCAAAATCACGCCCAACCCCGGCGGCGTCGGCCCGATGACGATCGCCATCCTGATGCAGAATACCGTCACCGCCGCCGAGCGCGCCTGAATTTTACATTCCATCTCCGAACTTCGAGACCTTATTGAAATGACCCCCTCCCGCATCCTCCCTGATCTGCAATGCTCGCTCGTCTGCGAAGAAGTCCGCCAGGAAGCCAATGGCAACT
>CAYXDZ010000308.1:0-4729 GCA_964463815.1 uncultured Verrucomicrobiota bacterium
AAGCGCCCTTGGGTGTCCGGACAGAAGCTGCGCCGTCGCTTCACGAAGGAATGGATCGCTCAAAACGCCGTTCGTCAACCTCTCTGCCAGCACAACGTCGGGCCAGATAAGGCCCGACTGTTCAGAACTGGGTAAGCCAAGGCTTTCGAGCTTCCGCCAGAGTCTTTCGGGCACCACCGTCGAGGTGCGATCAGCAAGAGTCGGATTGAAGCGGACGCGCTTCTCTTCGATTGAATGGGCAAGATCTCGATATGACATGATCGACTGAAAGCGAATGAGTGAGGATGGATCGCTTAAATTCCGCTGCAGGAAGTTTTGAGTTTTGATAATCCCTGCCTCACCCAGCATCCGAATCGATTGCACTCGCACGATTTCGTCATCTTCCACGATCAGAGGGATCATGCCCTCCAGTTCGCTTATCAGGTGCGTGGCTGGAGCCAGCCTGGCTATCTGCCCGATCCCCCAAATCCCATGCAGCCGCGCGAGTTGGTGCTTCGAGTCGAAGGCGACCTTGCGCAATGCGTTGAACTCCTTGCGCTCCGCCAGTTCCCACTGCGCCTCTAACCGCACCCGCATGTCCGCGTGTTCGAGCAGCTTCGCCAGTTCGTTCACCGGGCGTTTCTTCATCCCTTCGCCCAGCAGCTTTTTCACTTCCGCCGAGCGCGGGTCCGCCTTCTCTGGCACCATCCGGTAGATCCGGCCCTTCATCGACTTCGGCCAGCCTTCCACCCAGTCACTGAAATAGATGTGACCGTCCGGACCGAACTCGACATCCGTCGGCAGCGTGTTCCAGAGCAGCTCCGGTTGATCGATCACCTCGTAGCTCGCGCCCTTGGCAACCTGCTTGATCAGCTTGATGCCGCTCAAGTTGTCCTGGCCCTTGAAGTGGCAGAGCAAAAACGTGTCGTTGAACTCCGTGCCCAGGCCGGTGCCGGGATAATAAGCCAGCCCCGACGGTCCGTTGTCGAGGTGCGCGAGCGGTGGTAGGTAGGCGGCGACGCGGCCGGGGAAATTCGTCCACCAGATGCGCTCGCTCATCCACACGCCGCCGGGATTCTGCTCGCTGAACTGGTAGCCGATCCGCCAGCCGTAATCAGCGCCCTCGACGACATGCACCCAGCGCTCGCGATCGCCGTGATCGCAATCGTTGTCGCCGGTGAAGAGGTCGCCGTATTGGTTGAAGGCCAGTTCCTGCGGATTGCGCAGGCCGCGCGCGAACACCTCGAGGTGCGAGCCGTCCGGTTCCATCCGGAACACCGCACCCTCGTCCGGCAGGTCGATGACCTTGCCTTCTTTCGTCTTCACGTGCGCGCCGCGGTCGCCGACGCTGAAATAGATCCGGCCGTCCGGTCCTTTGATCAGGCCGTGGAGATCGTGGCCGGTCAGGCTGAAGTGGACACCGTAGCCGTACGAAAGCTGTTCGCGTTCGTCGGCCTTGCCGTCGCCGTCGTTGTCGCGCAACCGCCACACGCTTGGAATGTCCGTGAAGTAAACCCAGCCGTCGCGCGACATTACCCCCGAGGCGATGCCATCGAGGACGTTGGTGAAACCGTCGGCGAACACAGTTGATCGCTCTGCTACGCCATCGCCGTCCTTGTCTTCGAGCAGGCGGATGGTCTCGGTTTCGAGCTGCAACTTGGGCCAGTTCGTGCCGGCGTTCTTCTGAATGAGGGCGACGCGATCCTCGACCGTGCGCGCCGCGAGATCGTCGTCGTACCACGACATGTGATGCCGGATGTCGAGCGCACTCGAGCGGTAGCGGCCGGTTTCGGAGACGAAGATTTTGCCGTCGTTGCCGATGTGGAAGGCGACGGGGTTTTGGAGTTGTGGCTCGTTGGCGACGAGTTCGACCTTGAAGCCGGGCGCGACGCGGAACTTACGGATCGCCCGCTGGGCTTCGGTCTTGGCGAGATCGAAGTTGGCGGGCGGCGTGGGTTCCGTGGCAGGGCCGAGCTCGGCGCCCGTCGTCAAGTGAAACGGTAAACAGCCAGCCAGAGCGCAAGCCGCGACGATCGGGATTCGCAGGAAGTGCATGGTTGCCGAAGGTAGGTCCGGCGATGGGTGATTCAAGCCCATTGTCCCCCGGAACCGCGCGGTGGATGGTGCTAACGGCGGGCAAAGTCGAGGCAGATCAGGCGGTCTTCGCTGCGGAGATAGAGGCGCTTGTCGGAGAGCACGGGGCCGGCCCAGCAGGGGTAACGCATTTCCGGAACTTGCCAGCGGGCAAGTTCTTCGAGGCGTTTCGGGTTCGGCTGGAACAGGCCCAGCAAACCGGCCTCGCCGAGGACGATCAACTTGCCGTCAGCCAGGATGGCCGAACCGCGACCGAAGGTGTTCGGTGGTGGTCCGCTGCGCCGCCGCTGCCAGGACTCGTCGCGCTCCCACTTCAACTTGCCGGTCGCGAACTCGACGCACCGGAAGCTGGCATCGGGCTCGTTGCGGCCGCTGAAGGCGTAGAGGTGGCCGTCATGGAGGATGGGCGTGGTCCAGTGCAGTTCGAGGTTGGGCGGCTGTCCGCGCTCGGGCGGACTCCGCCAGACTTCCTTGAACTTGAAATCGGGGTTGAGTTCGAGGACCAGCGACCCCACGCGATAATAGGCGGCGGAGATGAAGATGCGATTGTCGGACACCACCGGGTTGATGGCGTTGACGGATTCCTCGATCTGCGCGCGAAACCAGAAGCTGTCGAAGACCTCGCCGGTCACCGGATCCAGCGCGACCAATCCTTGGCGCATCAGGCAAAAAACCACGCGGCGACCGTGGATCGTCGCGGCCACGGGCGTGGAATAACTGGCCTGCTTGTCCCAGTTCCGCCAGCTCACCGTCCGTTCACCGGGCCAGCCGTGCATCGGTTGACCGGTCCAGTTGCCGGCCCCGACACTTTCCCAGATCTTGGCCCCGGTCGCGGCGTGGAAAGCGACCATGCCCGAGTTGGTTTGGCCGCCGACCATGGTGATGAGGAAAGCACCTTCAAGGAGCGGGGCGCTGCCGACGCCGAAGAAAGCCTCGGGCACGGTGAAATCGTTGGCCGTGTCGCGCTGCCAGAGTTGGCGGCCGCTGCTCAGATCAAGGCAGGTCAATTTGCCTTCCGCGCCGAAGGTGTAACAGCGGTTGGTGGTGAGCAACGGGGCGCAGCGCGGACCGTTGTTGTAACCGAACGGGTCGATGTAAGCGGTCGGATAACCATGTCGCCAGTGGGGTTCACCCGTGGCGGCGTCGAAGGCTTCCACCACCTCCTCGTCACCGAGGCGATGAAAGAGCACGAGCTGTCCGGCGCGAACCGAAGGCGCGCTGTAACCGGTGCCGATGTTGGTCTGCCACAGAATGGCGGGACCGCCGGGCGGGAATGCATCGAGCAGCCCGGTCTCTGGTGAAGTGCCGTCGCCCTTGGGGCCGAGGAACCCCGGCCAGTCCGCGGCGTGGGCGGCAAAAAGCCCGATTGTCAGGAACAGGACCGACAACCGGGCTGGGCAAAGCTTCATCGGGTGGGACTCAGAATCCGGGGCCCACACCCTTGGTGAGCGTGGGGATGCGCACGAGGTATTTGTTGGAAGTGATGTAGAGCACGGAGCCGTCGTTGCCCCACGCGCAGTTGGCGGTGGGTTCGCCGGTGCTGATGGTGCCGAGATGGCGGCCATCCGGAGTGATTACCAAGACGCCGCCCGGGCCGGTGGTCCAGACGTTGCCGTGAATGTCCACCTTGAGGCCGTCGGGCAGACCGGGAGCGCCGGCCTTGGCGAGTGCGGTGGTGTCGAAAAACGTGCGACGAGTCTTCACGTTCAGCGTACCGTCGGCCTTCACGTCGTAGGCGAAGATGACCGGCTTCGCGGGATCGGACACGGCGACATAGAGGGTTTTTTCATCGGGCGACAGCGCAATGCCGTTGGGGTAGGTGAGTTCCTCGTCCAGCAGGGTGATGTCACCATTTTTGCCCAGCCGGTACACGCCGTTGAAAGGAATCTCCCGGTCGGGCGAATTGTTGCCGCCTTTGAGGCCGTACGGCGGATCGGTGAAATAAAGGTCGCCGTTCGAGTGATACACGAGGTCGTTCGGGCTGTTGAAGCGGCGCATCTTGTAGAACTCGGCCAGCGTGGTGAACGAGCCGTCCGGGTTGAGCCGGGCAATCCGCCGGTCACCGTGCTGGGCGACGACGAGCCGGCCCTGGCGGTCGAGCGTCAAGCCGTTCGAGCCCTGGCCCTTGCCGGGGCCGGTGTAACCGCTGGGCTTGCGATAGGTGTAGAGATCATGCGCGTAATCCCATTCATACATCACGTTCTCCGGCACGTCGGAGAACACGATGGAATTCCGCCGCCAAAGCCACACGGGCCCTTCCGACCAGGTGAAGCCGCTGGCCAGCAATTCAATCTTCGCGCCGGGTGCGATGAGTTGGTCGAGTTCGGGATCAAGGCGCACCACTTCGCCGATCGTCGGGAACGTGCGTTTCAACACACCGGGGTCAGCGGGCGTTTTCCGGAGCTTCCAGATGTCGGTCGCCTCCGCGGAAACGCCGGTGAACAAGGCCGCCCCGAGGGTGAGCGTGAAAAGACGGGCAAGGGAGTGCTTCATAGAGATCGTGGCTTTTCCGAGAGGATTAACGCAACGGGTTGCTGGTTCAAGCCAAAGGTTGCCTCACAGCCGCAGATACAATTTCCGCCGGTGCAGATACCAGCAGACCAAAACCGACAACAACATGCCGCCCACCGAGATCACCACCAGACCCAGGCCGTTC
>CAYXDZ010000309.1:0-4723 GCA_964463815.1 uncultured Verrucomicrobiota bacterium
CAGGAAGTCCCCCTCCAGATGCGTCCACAACCAGACACTGGTGTAGGCGATGCCCATCCAGAACACCGCCATGACCAGCAGCCGGGCAACCAGGGACAACCCGACCAGCCGGCGCAGCGTGGACACGTAATGATCCGTCACCCAGTGCAGGCTGGATTCGAAGACGCGCACCAGGCTGCCCGGCTTCTTTTGCACAGGTCGCAGGATTCGTCCGGCCAGCATGGGCGAGAGTGAGAGGGCGACAAAGGTCGAGACCACCACCGCCGCGCAGATGGCCACGGCAAACTCGACGAACAAGCGGCCCGTCGCGCTGGTTTGAAACGCCAGCGGCACAAACACCGCCACCAATGCCACGGTCGTGGCGATCACGGCGAACTTGATCTCATCCATCGCGGCAAAGGCGGCCTCCAGCGGTTTCATGCCTTCCTCGATGTGCCGGCTGATGTTTTCGAGCACCACGATGGTGTCATCCACCACGATGCCGATGGCCAGCACCAGCGCGAGCATGGTGAGGATGTTCACCGAAAAGCCGAGAAAGTAGAGCACGGCGAAGGTTGAAACGATCGACACCGGAATTGAGATGGCGGGAATCAACGTGGCGCGGGCATTGTGGAGGAAGATGTAAATCACGAGCACCACCAGCGCGAACGCCAGCCCGAGGGTGAACCACACTTCATCGATCGCCTTCTCCACGAAGACCGACTCGTCGTAGTTCACGTCCACCTCGATCCCGGCGGGCAGGGTCGGCTTGATCAACTCCAACTCGCGTTTGATGCCCTGGGCCACCTCGACCATGTTGGCTTTCGACTGCTTGACCACGCCCAGAAAGATGCAGGGCTTGCCGCGATTGCGGGCCGCGGTGCGTTCGTTCTCGACGCCTTCCGCCGCGTAACCGATGTCCCGCAGTCGGATGATGCTGTCGCCCTCGGTGCGCAGCACGAGCCGGTTGAACTCATCGGCCGTCTGCAATTCGCCGCGCGTCTGGATGGTCATCTCGCGCTCGCGATTTTCCACGCGGCCGCTGGGCAGTTCGATGTTCTGCTCGGCCAGGGCGCGCTGCACGTCGAGGATGGTCACCTGGTAGGCCGCCATCTTTTCCGCGTCCAGCCAGAGGCGGATGGCGAAGCGCTGTTCGCCGCCGATGAAGATCGAGCTGACACCCCCGATGGTCTGCAGCCGGTTCTTCATCTGCTTTTCCGCCAGGTCGGTCAACTCGATGGGGGTGAAACGGTCACTCGCCACGCCGATCCAGATGACGGGCGAGGCGTCGGCGTCCTGCTTGGCGACAATCGGCTCGAGAATGTCCTCGGGCAGGCGGCCGCGTACGCGGGACACGCGGTCACGCACGTCCTGGGCGGCCAGGTCGATGTCCCGCGAAAGGTCGAATTCGATGGTGATGTTGCTCGACTGCTCGCGGCTCTGGCTGGTGAGCGTCTTGATGCCCTCGATATTGTTGATGGCTTCCTCGAGCCGCTCGGTGATCTCCGTCTCGACCACCTCGGGATTCGCGCCGGGATAAACCGTGCTGACGCTGACAATGGGCGGATCAACATCCGGCAACTCGCGCACGGGCAACCGGGTGAGACTGATGATGCCGAAGAGCACCAACGCCAGATTCATCATCGTGGCCAGCACGGGGCGTTGGATGCAAATGCGGGGGAGGTCCATGCGTTAACTCCGGTTGCCGACCGCCGGTTTCCCGGCCGGGAGATAGGGTTTGGCCGCCTCGGGCGGGGCCAGCTTGACCGTCATGCCGGGACTGATTTTTTGCAGTCCCTCCACGATGACCAACTCGCCGTCCGTCAGTCCGTTGGTGACCTCGATCTGACCTTCGACGCGCAGCCCCACCTTGACTTCGCGCACTTCGACTTTGTTCTCCGCGCCCACGATCATGATGACGGCCCGGTCACCATCCAGCACGCGGTTCACCGCGGACTCCGGGATGACGATCGCGTTGGTCCGCACCTGCAACGTCAGTTCCAGCCCCGCGAACATGCCGGGCTTCAGGCGTGCGTCCGGGTTGGGCACGGTGGCCTTCACCAGCAGCGAACGGGTGTCGGGATCCACGTAGGGCGAAACGAAATAGACCTTGCCGGTGAAGCGCTGGTCCGGCCAGGCATTCACGGACAGCTCGAGGTCCTGGCCAGACAACACCTTGCTCAGAAACTTCTCCGGCACCTGCATCTCGATCTTCATCGGGTCGAGATCGACCAGCCAGGTCAGCGTCGAGTTGCGCGTGATGACCTGGCCCGGACTGACCAGCCGGCTGCTGACGATGCCCGCGAACGGCGCGTGAATGCGCGTGTCCTGAAGCTGCCGGCGGCGCAGTTGCACCGCCGCGTCGTTGGCCGCGAACGAGGCGGACGTCTGATCGAACTCCTGCTGGGAGATCAATTTGTCGTCGAGCAATTGCTTCGCGCGTTCGTAGTTGCCGCGGCTCAGGGCCAGATTCGCCTCGGCCTCGGCCAGCGAGGCGGCGAGCTTCGAGTCGTCCAGTTGCACCAGCAACCGGCCCGCCTCGACCGGCTCGCCTTCGGAGAAATTGATGCGTTCGACAGTGCCGTCGGTCTCGGACTTGATCTCCACCTGTTCGTTGGCGGCCAGGGAGCCGATCAGCGGCAGCGTCTCGGAGACGGCCTGGCGCGCGGCCGGCACCGCGATGACTTGCGCGGGAGACCGGCCCGCGGGCGGACCACCGACGGCCGCTGGCTCGGACCGGCGGCAGGCGCTCGCTATCAGGACGAGCAGTAGAAGCAACGGAGCAAATGATTTCATGCAGTTGGACTGGGACCGAACATGACGCGGGCACCCCCACGCGGAATTCAAGACTTACGGCGGAGGCTAGGGAAGGAAGCGCGGAACGTCAAACCGTCGCTCGCACAAACGAGGCGCGGCAACCCTGCCGCCGGCACGATTACACCAAGGCGGCCGGATTCTGGATAAAAGCTGGCAGCATCCGCGCATGCGAAGCCCGGGAACACCCCGGCACAAACCCGCGCTTCAACCGTGCAAATCCGGGCGTTCAAGCTTTGAGCCCGAGCCCGATGGATTTGCAGTAGCGGATGCTCTCTTCGATCTCGGCGCGTTGATAGGCCTTTTCTGCTTCCGCCCGATCCGCACCGGCGGGTGCCCGCCAGGGGTCACGTGCCTGGCCGTTCCGGGCCCAGGCAACATAGCGGGCGAGCGTGGGTGCTTTCATTTCCGGGAAGGCTTCCCAGAACTCGGCACGGTAATAGGGAAGCTCACGGTTGAATCCGGAGATGGTTTCAATATGAACCGGCACACCGGGGCAAAGTTGCGCGAACCGGTCGAAATAGGCTTTCCAGTCCACCATGCCGGCACCCATCGCCGTCCATTGCACGGTGACGCCGTTGTCGGAGGGCCAGACGGCGGAGTCGCGCAGACTGGTGGTGACAGCGTAAGGCCCGAGAATCTCCAGGCTGTCGAGCGGGGTTTCGAGCGTCCAGGTGGCGTTGCCGGCGTCCAGATTGGCCCCCATGTAATCTTTCCCGCCGGCTTCCTCGATGAGGGTGACGACTTCGTGCGCCTGCATGTCGCCGGCGTGATTTTCCATCGCGATCTTCACGCCCGCATCGAGCGCCTGGGAGCGGCAGGCTTTGCAGACCTTCACCGTGTCCATGATGCGCGCCATGATCCCGCCCTCGGTCTTGCGATCTTCGCCATTGCCGAGCACGACGCGGATGACCGGCGAGCCGAGCGCCTGGGCAACGCGGATGCTCAGTCGCAGGTGTTCTTCGGCGGTGCCCCACTTGTCGCGGAAGCTCTTCGAAGTCGGACAAATGCTCCAGGTGCCGACGTGAATTTGAAGCCCTTTGTCCGCCGCCTGTTTGCGGACGTCCTTCAAGTAGGCCTCGTCGAGGCTCTTGAAATGTTCGAGGTCGGACATGAAGAGCGAGTCACAGCCCAGTTTGACGGAGTAATCGAGGTGTTCCTCAACCATCCAGTTCATCGCGCGCACGGCAAAATTGTCGTAACCGAGCTGGATGCCGCGACGGCTGACGGCGCTGGCGGCCAGGCCGGTCAGGGGCGTGACGGCGGCGGCGGCTCCGGCGGCGGCGAGGGTTTTCAAGAACTGGCGGCGCGGTTGGACGGTAAAGTCGGTTTTCATGGCGGTGCGAATCGGTTGCAGGGAAATTCACCGCAAGGCGGGAGGAATGGCAAGACTTCAACGCGACGTTCGCCCGCTGAATCACCGGTTGGCAAATCCGCGACATTGTGCGATGACTGGGCTTTTCGCCGCCTGACGTATGACCAAGCGCAAGTCCAGCCACGCCCGTTCCCGGGGAAATTCACCCGCCAACCGACCTGCTCAAGCCAAGTCCAGTTCCGGACTCTGGGTCGGGATCGCCATCACCGGGGTCGCGATTGCGGTGGCGGCAATGCTGTTGCTGCCAGGTAATCGGAGCGCCCCACAAGCCACGCCGGAAAGCGCCACCTCCACCTCCACCGCGTCCGTTCCGGCCGCACCGCCGGCTCCGGCACCCGCCGCGCCCGAGGTGGCCACCACGCCGTCAACGACCAACCTGCCTCCAGTCGAACCGTCCGTGGATGGCATCGATACCAACAGCGTCTCGGACATGCTCAACCTCGGCAACTGGTATCTCGAACAAGCGCGACTGGACGACGCCGAGCAGGCGTATCGCCGCGCCGTGGAGATCAATCCGGACGATGAGGACGCGCACTTCAACCTGGCCATCGCCCT
>CAYXDZ010000310.1:0-4712 GCA_964463815.1 uncultured Verrucomicrobiota bacterium
GCTTCCGGAACTTCCGGAGGCCGGTTTTGCTTTAAGTCGGCAGCAGTGAACACCCACGGGGCTCCGCAACCTCCGCCCGGCCGATCAGCTCGAAGCCATCGCCCCGCCGCACAACGAGATCCTCGGTCTGGACGGCCAGCACCGAGAAGGCGTTGGCGAGATCGAAAATTTGCAGCAAGCCCGCCCGGCCCTCGGCCACCTCCCCGCCGTCCTCGGAGGAAACAATGCGGGTCCGCGCCCACGGCGGAAACTGGAACCGTCTCGGTTTCGCGGCCCCACCCAGCACCCGGTCGTAGCCCTGCGAGCTCAACTCGCACATGCCGTATTCGCAAACGATCCGCTCCGGGGGCGTGCCCAGGCGTTCCGTGATCAGCACGTGCAACTCAGCCTGGGGCAGCGAGCGCGACCGTCCCTTGTAACCGCCGGTTTCCATCACGGCGGACCCCGGTGGCAGTTGCACCCGCACATCCCGGCTGATCATCCAGTCCACCAGATGCACAAAGTTAAAGGCCGTGCCCGCCATGATCACCGGTTGATTCAGTACCGCATAACGATTCAACCAGGTGCAGACCTTGTCCGCTTCCAACGCCCACGAGTGGTCATCCCGCACGCCTCCGGAAAACCAGGAATCAAGACTGCACACTTCGCCGCGCACGACTTCCAGCATGTGAACCAGCGATGAATGCGGGGCCAGCATCCGCGTCGGCGTGAGCGACAGCAGATGAGGTCGCCCGCCCCCGCCCGGCGTGTCGATCGTCAAGTGCCGCTTGAACCACGGCAGCAGGGAGGCGTGATAGAGTTCGAGCGAGACGGCGTTGTGAAAATGCCGGCTCGGTCGCTGCGCGCTGGTCCCGGAAGAATGAAAAATAACCGGCCGATCATCCGGGGCCAGACAGGTGAATTCAAAATCCTTGAAGGCGGCGGTCGGCACCGCGGGAATCTGCGACCAGTGGGAAACGGTTCCAGGAGTTTTCCCCCGGGCAACGCACCATTTGTGCAACGCCTCGTTCCGTTCGAACTGCCACTGGAACAACTCACGGGCCAGCTCGTCAAAGCGCTCTTCCAACCGGCCTGGCTCCAGCGCCTCTGGCGTGCCCGCGAGTGTCTCGATGAAACGAAACACCTTGCGGGCGGGATGCTGGGCAGTGAGCGGCTCGGCGGACATAAGCGGCAATTGATCAGCAGACTGCGGCGCAGCATGCTTCCCCCGGCTCCTCCCGTAAAGCTCCGACCGTGCGACGATCTGGTTCCGGCCGTCAGCCAAACACCCGCTTTAACCTGGCTTCGTGATAAGCCACCCTTTGCTCGCCAGTCATGCGGTCGAAATCCGGGCCGCCATCCGGGCGCGTTGGCCACGTCGTCTCTGTGTTTCGGGCTGCGGGTTTCGGGCTGCGGGTTTCCGTTGCGAGCGGATTGTTCCTCACTTCGACGGTCGAACGCTTCTTTGCGCTCCCGTCGTAGCTCATTGCTTGATCGGTGAGCTGGAGGTCATCTTCGAGGGGACGCTGCGGCTTGATGCCCTGGCCTTGCAGCACGTCGTGGTAGGCGCGTACGGCTTCCTCAGGCGATACCTTGCCGTCGGTGATCAACCGCAGCATCTCGATGAACGCGAGCTGATGTTCGGCATTGTTAATCTTGCGCCCGAAGAGCGCCACGCGCGCGCCGTATTTCTGGGCGTCGTGGATGAGCTTGAAGGCGTCGTAAGTCGTGCCCGCGCTGCCACCGAGAATGCCCACGACGAGATTGGGATCGTACTGCGCCAACTCCTCCATCGCCTTGGGACCGTGATAGACGATCTTCAGGAAGTCCGGCCGGCCGGACTCGGGCACGCCGGCAAGCGTGCGCAGAATGTTGTCGTTGATAAAGTCGCCGAGCTTCTCGGGTGGAATGCCGGAATCGACATTCGGATCAAAGATTTCGAGGAAATGTCGGAACCCCTTCCGTTCCGCCTCTTCTCGAAATTCCTTGTACCAACGCAACGCCTCGCGATCTTGATCCAGTTCATTGACGAAGGTGATCGAGTAGAGACCGAGGTTCGCGCCAGGGAAGTCCCCGTCGCCGTTGCGCTCGCATTCGACCTCGCCGCACTGGATGTGGTCGATGCTTGCGCTGCGGAACGGTTGGCTCGGCTCGCGGGTGTAGGCGCCGTGACGCGCGGCCCAGACGTCCGTAGTGTCGTTTGCACGGGCGGCGGGCGTAACGTGCGAGTTCTTGAAAAGCCCTTCCTTGATCGCCAGTTGCTCGGTAACGTAGGCCGACATCAGCATGATGTCCACCAACCCCTGATGCGTGACTTCGCGGATGATGTCGAGGAACTCGGGGAGATTGCGGTAGCCGAACTCGTCGCGGTTCCAGACCTCGGGTGAGAACTGTGCGGGCCGCGCGCCGCGGTTGGCCAGAAATCCACGCGGCCCCGGAGCGCGCACCCCGAACGCCATGTCGGCGTCCTTCGCATCAGCGAGGATGAACGCGCGCGAACGAGGGTTCGCTTTGACTTCCGCCAGTTTGGTGTCGAGGGATTTGGTTTTCATGCTTCGCCAGCGTCACTCAATGCCAACTCATAGAGCCGCTCGCTCATGCGGAAATTGGTCTGCGTCCGCAATGTGTCCAGGAGCGGCCGCACACGCTCGATCATACCTTCGCGCTTGCCGCGCACGAGCAGGCCAATGGTTCCGCCCACCTTCACGGCCATACTTTCAGCAAGCTCGCGCACCTCGGAATCGTCGGTCAACAACAGCGCGCCTAATTCCTGCGCCAATAGAATCGCTTCAACGTCGGCGCGACCAAGCCGTTCGGAGATCGCAAGCAGACTGGCCGCGCCCTGCTGCGGTGCCTTGACGCAAATCCACCCGATGGCAACCGCCTCGCTCAAAGCTAAGGACTCCGGAAGACCTGCCCCACCAATGACGACTTCGTCCCAGACCGCCTGCGGGACGAAAACAGTATTATGGAGTGCCTGCAGCAATGGCAGTTGTGCCAGTCTGGTGAGGTAGATCAATGGCGATGAATCAGAGACCACCACGAGCATAGGCAAGATCCTGTTCCAGCATTTTTTCCGTGTAGGGCTTTTCCACCTTCCGGTCGCGCAGCAGGTCCATAAACTTGCCAATGTACAGTCCGGAAAATTCCGCCGCCTTGCCAGTGCTCCACTTCCCCTCCCGATACATCTCGATCGCCAGCTCCAGCTTCGCGTTGCGGCGCACCTCTTCCTCGGTTTCACCAAAACTGCGGGTGAACCCTTCGGGAATCTCAATGGTAACCGTGCTCATGAGCGGACAATACTCGATGCATCAATCCGGTGGAAAGCCCGGATTCGTTCCGTCCCGTGCTCGTGACTGTGGGTTCGCCTTCACTTCCGCCAGTTCGGTGTCGAGGGATTTGATAACTGGAATACCTATTGCGCCCCCAAGGAAGGGCCTCGTACGATTGACATCTCCCAACCGATCAACCCTACCGTTCCCAAGATGAGGATGGCGGATAAGCACGCCATAATCATGGCATACAGCACCACTTTCTCCAGCGGCACCTCATGCCGGTCCAGAAGGATTGCGGAGTAGGCGATGGCAGGAACCGGCAATGCCCAAAGCCAGTCATGGTAGCCCAGAACAAAATCCGTGGGCTCCATCAACGGCGACCCGCCGTAATGGGCGGCAAAAAGAGCCTTGGCCAAGCGCAAGGCAAACCACACCCCGGCGCAAACGACGGTAAACAATCCGCTGGCGAGAAAATGCGAAAGCTTGGTCATGGCAATTCGTCACGATCATGACGATTTACTTCATCTGCGCAAGTATCTGATCGGTAATCGCCTTCACCGCCGCTTCCGCTTCCGTGTCGTAGCCGACGGCGGCCGCCTGCCTTGGGGGAATGGCGCATTGCACACCCGGACGCCACTCGTCGTTGTCGCAGAGTTCGCATTCCTTCAAGCCGTGGCGCGGGTCGGGAATGCCGAGGCTTTGCTTGATATTCAGCAGATCCTTGAGCTGGCCGGGCGTCATGGTGTTCGCCGGCTTGCCGACCTGCGCAGTCACGAGGATCGTGCGGCAATAGGCTTCGAGAATCTCCATCTTGAAGTAGGCATCCTCGACGTTGTTGTGGCTCCAGCTCACCACGCCGTGGTTCGCCATTAGGATGGTGTTGTGCTTGTCCACCAGGTCGGAGACGAGCTTGCCCATCTCCGGCGTGCCCGGCGTGCGATACGGCGCGATGGCCACCGACGCGAACACTTCGAACTCAGGAATCATGCAGGTTGGCGGCAGCACGCCCGCGACCGCGAAGCCGGTGCTGTACGGCGGATGACAATGGCACGTCGCCACGGCCTTCGGCTGTTTCTTCATGATCTGGAGATGCATGAGAATCTCGCTAGTGCGCTTCTTCGTGCCGGCGAGCTGGTTGCCCTCGAAGTCCACCAGGCACATGTCCTCGGGCTTCATGAAACCCTTGCTCACGAGCGTCGGCGTGCAGATCGCGATGTCTTCGCCGACGCGGATGGCGATGTTGCCGCCGTTGCCGTCCACATATTCGCGACCCCACAACCGGCGGCCGATGTCGCAGAGTTGCTCCTTGAGTGCGTGGGCGGCGGGCGAGTTGAAGTACGCCTCCAACTCGGCCTTTGAGGACTTCGAGTTCAACGGTTTGGCCGGCGCGGTTGAAACCGCCGCTCCGGTTCCCGTCACCCGCCCGTTGCCACCGAGTTCCAGTTCGCTCAAGGCGTC
>CAYXDZ010000311.1:0-4700 GCA_964463815.1 uncultured Verrucomicrobiota bacterium
AGGCGCATCATTTCCAATAAAACCGCAGGATTTGCACGTCCTGGGGCTGGTTTCGGCGGAGCAGCGCGACGTATTCCCGGCGTTGATCCCCGACCATGGCTGTCACCTCCACCTCGAACGTCGCGCTGCGGGTGTCGCAATACCGGGCCAGTTGCTGCACCATGACCGGGTCCATTCCGGGAACCGCGCTGGCCAGCTCACCGAGGGATTGGAAGGGCATGTCGTCAGCGTTGCCCGCCACGCCGTCCGGCCCCGAGCGGGCGGAGACGATGCCGGCCGCGAGGTTCTCATCCATGCCCGGAATCAACATCAATGCCTGAGCGCTGGCGGTGTTGATGTTCATCCGAGGATTGGAAACCGGCGTGAAGAGGTCCACCAGCCCGACGGCATAGCCCAATCCAGCCGCCGATCCCGGACGAACGCCCAGCAAGGTGCGCGGCCGTGCACCAGCCTGGCCGCCGGCAGCCGCACCCCAATACATTTGCGCATTAATGCCGTTGACCATGAGCAGCTCGCTGAGGTCATCGAGCGGGCCGTTCTTGGCGGCGTAAGGCGGGTCCAGTTGCAGGTAGAAATCTGATTCAACGCCGCCGATGTGCGTATCGTCATCAGGGTCGATCCAGTCCAAGATCGAGCCGGTGATGGTGCCGAACTCCGAGGCATCCACGCCGATGATCTTGAGCGCCTGCTGGAGGATGAATTCATCGGCGACGTTGATGTTGAAACGGCGCTCCATGTCGGTGATTTTCACCGAAAAGGTCCCATCACCGAGCGTCATTTCCGTGAGGGAAATCTCGGGGGGGAAGATATTGGTGCCACCGGTGCCGCCCGCCCAGAACTGGTTTAACCCGTCGTAGCGTTCGTTGGGGATGTTCAAGGACTTGCCCAGCACGTAGCGCGCGAGTTCCACGCCGGAGCGCCCCAGCCAGTCCAGTTGCGGATCGGTCTGCGCGTTGCGGGCGAGCTTGGTCTCGATCTTCATGGACATGACGAAGCCGCCCGCCAGCAGGGACAGGCTGATGACGACGATCATGACGATCACCAGGGCAATGCCCTTTTCACCGGCGGCATCGTGGCGGGTTGGGGGCGAAAGTCTCATGCGTTCAAGCGGACTGACTTCACCGACCGGGGCGCGGCAACACCGGCCGAAAGTCCGTGCCGGGCGGAAGCTGGGCGTTCTGGTCTGCCGGAGGAATGTTGACGGGATTGCCTCCAGGCTGGCCGAGTGGATTGCCAGGCCCACCGGCACTGGCCATCTGATACTGCGGCAGCACGGCCGAGGAGGGCACGGTGACCACGCGCGTCACAATCTGCGCCGGCCTGTCCGGCTGGTTGGCCGGCCCGCCCAACGCCAGTGCGATCCGCACCGTCTTGGGAATCTGATTCGTATTCGCCCACTCGGGAATCCATTCGCCGAGCTGCTGATCGTAAAACTCCATGCGGAAGAACTTCACATTCCGCGCGAGATGAATGGCGTATTCGTTGCCCGCCTCGTTTTCGGCCATCATCACCGGCACCTGCCGCAAGGTCAGATTCGGCGTGCCGTCCGGACCCGGCTCGACCGTGAAGGTCACCCGACGCACGGCCAGATCGCCAAAAATGGCTCCGCCCGGATAATTCGCCGGCAACCGCGACACCAGGCTCAATTGCATCAAATCCGGGTCCGTCGTGGTGTCCGCGACAAAGGAATAATAGCGCCCGTTCAGGATGAACATCTGCGAAGTCGAGAGCGCGTCCTCCACCGCGCGCATGGCAATGCGGGCGCGTTGCGCGGATTCCGCCACCTGCGAGCCCACTTTGGCTCCGCGCAAAATGGAGTACCAGATCGAGTAAATGGACGCGACCAGCATGACCAGAATCGCGGACGCGATCATGATCTCCAGCATGGTGAAGGCGCGTTGCGACCGGCGGGCGGGGACGAGGCGTTTCATGGTGGCAAGACTCCTCCGGGTGGCGGCTGGTTGAAGCCAGGCGTGCCCCCGACGGTCGAGCGCGGGCTGAAGAGGAACACGCTGATCGTCTGCTCGAACGGCCGGCCGTTGCGGGTGCCCACCACCCCGATGTCCGCCTGGTAGAGCCCGTTGGAGGCGAACTGGTAGGTTTGCGCCGTCCAGCGGTAAGTGGGATACAAATCAGGCGCGAACCGCTCAAAATCACCGGAGTCCGACCAGCCATCTTCGAGCCGGTTGGTCGCGGCGAGTTGCGAGAGTTCGGCGGCGATCATGCCGGGCGAGGGCGTGTCCTGCTGGAGCGAACGCGCCATGCTCAAGCCGCGGCTCATCAACTGCAGGATGGAAAACATCGCGACGAAGAAAATCGCCATCGCGATGATGACTTCCATCAGGGTGAAGGCCCGTTGGGGCCGGATGCGCGGCTTCATTTCACGACCTCCCAGTTGATCACGGCGGTGGCGACATCCATGGTGAACTTGCGCCACTCATTCCGGTCGGAACGAATCAACAGCGTGAACTCGTCGCCCGTGCCGTTCGGATAGAACCGCACCCGCACTTCCTCGAAGTTCTGCAAGTCCGGCACAAAATTCACGCCGATGAACATGATCGCAATATCCTCGGGCAGCATCCCCGGCACCTTCCCGCCGCCCTCCTCGCCACTGGCTTCGCTAAATCGCCGTTCCAGTTCCGCCAGCAACATTTCCTCGCCGGACTGGCCCTCGGCCGGCGCCAGTTGCGCGAGGAGCATCCGCTCGCCCGGCCGGATCACCAGATCGCACGGGCGACCGTTGATGATCGCCTGCGCCCGGACATCCGCGCACAAGTCGAGAATGTCCCGGGTGGCCTTGCGGATCGTGTCCTTTTCCAGGCTTCGATAAAACGTGGGGATGCTCAGGGACATCACCACGGCCATGATGGCGATGACGATCATCAACTCGATCAACGTGAACGCCCGACCGCCCGGCCGAAAACCCGGGTGCCTTGGAGTGTTCACGCACAATTTCATCAGCGGCCAATGGTGGAAGTAATGGCAAACATGGCGGAAAGCACACTGAACAGCAGGAAGCCCACCCCGACCGCCATGACCACGATCAGCACCGGCTCGATCAAGTTGGTCATCACGCGCAGGGCGATGTTCAGCTCGCCTTCGTAAGTATCCGCCAGGTTGCCCAGTGCGCCCGGGACATCGCCCGTTTCCTCGCCGATCTTCAGCAAGTCGATCATGAGCTGGGGGAAAATTTTCGCACGGGCCAGCGGTTGGGCGATCGTTTTGCCGTCGGTCACGTCCTCGCGGGTCTTGGCGATCGCCTCCTTGATCACCACGTTCGGAACGATTTCCTCGGTGATCTTGAGCGCGGTCAACACCGGAACGCCATTGTGCAGGAGCGTGGACAGCGTGCGGGCGAACTGTCCGAACAGGTTCAGCCGCACCACCTTGCCGAAGACCGGCACGACCATTTTCCAGTGATCCACCTTGCGCCGGCCGGCCGGCGTCGCCTTGAACCGCACAAAGATCACCCCGACGGCAATCGCCACCAGGATCACCGTCCACCAGTAGCTGCCAAACCACTCGCTCACATCCTTCAGCAACTGCGTGGTCATGGGCAGCGGCACGTTCATGCCGTCGAAAATCGACATGAATTTCGGCAGCATGTAGCTCATGAAAAAGATGATGATCGCGACTCCTACCGTCGCCACGAACGCCGGATAGACCATCGCCGAAGTGAACTTGCTCTGCACCTCGGCAAAGCGCTCGAAGTGGTTGGCGAGCCGCCGCAAAACCTCGACCAGCGCGCCGCTCTGCTCGCCCGCGCGGATCATGTTGATGTACATATCGCTGAACACGTGGTTTTGGCGGGACATCGCATCAGACAGGCTCTTGCCCTCCATCACATCCTGCTTGAGCTGCTTGCTCACTTCGCTCGGAATGCCCTTGGATTCCAAGTGGGTCATGCTGTTCAACGCCACTGTCAACGGCATGCCGGAGTTCAACAAATTCGCCAGTTGCTGCGTGAAGGTCGCCAGTTCGCCCAGTTTCGGCCGGCGCTTCCGCGAAAACCAGCCCCGCAGCGCCGCCGGCATCAGATTGGAGGAAGCCGCGCCCCGCTCGCCGCTCCGACCGGTCGCCACCGCCGCGGCCCGGCCGCCATCCACCATGATCGGGAAGAGGCCCATCCGCTCGATTTGCAGCAGCGCGGTGGAACGATCCGCCACGTCGAGGATGCCCTGCACCAGTTCGCCGGAGCGTTTGCGCGCTTTGTAAGTAAACTGAGCCATAGCAATTGCTTATCTGATAAACCTGACCGCGACCAAAAGTTTCCCGCCGTTTTCCAAACCGAGCCCGGCGGTTACCCATTCGGAGCACGGGCATCCGAGCCGGCGGATGCCTTTAAGAACCGCATCAGGCGACGGTCCCGGCCGGAAGGCACTTTTGGCAACAACTCTTTGCTTGCCACCCATTTGGGGCTCGGCTATGTCCGAAATCGTCGCCAGCTTCGTTTGCCGGAGCCAGCATGCGGCAAAAGCCCGCAGGGTTCAACCTCCGGCACGTGACGGCGCAGGCGACCAACCGTTTCGCCTCCGTTTTGTGGCCAAAGAAGAACCGATCGAACTCACTGGCAAAGTGACCCAGGTGCTCCCGGGCACGATGTTCCGCGTCGCGCTGGCCAATGGCCATGAAGTGCTCGGCCACATCTCCGGCAAGATGCGCAAGCACTTCATCCGTATCAGCGTCGGCGACGAGGTGCA
>CAYXDZ010000312.1:0-4648 GCA_964463815.1 uncultured Verrucomicrobiota bacterium
TGGACTTTCTCAATCAGCGCGGCTTCCAGCACGCGGCCTTGTTGAACGCGCTCACCACGGCCGCCGGTGCCCGGCCGACGCAGCGCTGGCAATGGTCGGACGCGTTCGCCCGTGAGCTGGCCGGGGAGGTTCGCGAGTTGGGAAACGTGGCGCGCGGTCGGGAGATATTTCACCGGGCCGAACTGGCTTGTCTGGCCTGTCACCGCGTGGGTGCGGAGGGCGGCATCATCGGCCCGGCGCTCGATACGCTGGGCACGGCGCAACCGGTGGATTTCATCATCGGCGCGATCCTTGAACCGAAGAAGGAGATCAAGGAAGGGTACGAGGCATACGAGATCGAGACGAAGTCCGGTGATTTGCTGACAGGTTACCGCATCCGCTCGGATCGCGAACAGGTGGTGCTGCGCGAGTCCGCCGCCCCGGAAACGATCACCTTGCGCCGGGAGCAGGTGCAGACCGAGCGGCCGGCCGGCACCTTGATGCCACCGGGGCTGGTGGATTCACTCACGCGCGAGGAGTTGCGCGATCTAACGGCGTATCTGGCCGGGCTGGGGCGGTCGTCGCAATAACGGATTGCCCTCGGTGGGCGGAGGGGTTAACAAGACCCCATCATCGTATGGGTTCCAACTTCAACCGCGGCCTGCGATTGATCGTGGCCGTTCTGCTCGTCGGTCTCGTTAAGCAGGTGCCGGCGCAGACCGATCGCAGTCCGGTGCATTGCGATTTATGCGGCAAGCTGTTCGTTCAGGTCAGCTACCGGCGACCGGACAAAGTCACGGGTGAGGCGGTGCTCTTCTGTCACCTCTGCGCCCGGAGGGAGCACGACTGCTACGCGTGCGGACTGCCCATCATCCAGGACAAGCTCTCCCTGGAGGATGACCGGCACTTCTGTGCCCGCGACGCAAAGAACGCCATCATCAACACCAATGCTGTTCTGCGGATAGCGGCGGAAACGGATGGGGTGCTGCGGCGTCAGCTCCAGGACTTTCTCTCTTTTCCCGAGGAACACCTGCTGGACCGGCGCGTGATCGACCGGCTGGAGTTGCAGAACTGGTACAAAGTGCCGGGCCATGACCATCAATGTCCCAACATTCTCGGTGTTCACGAACTCGTCACCAACAACGGCGCGCTCACACATCGCATCCACTTGTTGAGCGGCCAGACGCTCGGGGAAACCCGCACCACGTACGCGCACGAGCTGACGCATGCCTGGGTGGCGGCCAACGTTTCTCCGGAGCGCCAACTCGGCCGGCTCGCGCAGGAGGGCTTCTGCGAACTGATCGCGTATCTCGTCGCCACCCAGTTGGGTGATACCAAAGCGCAGCAGCTCATTTCGTCGAACACCTACACGCGCGGGCAGTTTTCGCTGTTCCGTGCTGCGTACGAGACCTACACCTTGCGACCGGTGATCGACTGGGTGAAGCACGGCGCGGAGCCGGAACTGGATGCGGCGGACCTCGACAAAGTCCGGCGTACCGAACTGCCGCCTCCGCCACTGCCGCGAAATTATGTGCGCTACGTCAATGCGGCCGAGGCGCGGGAATACGCCGCGACGCAGAATCCGGACGCCTTTGAATTGAAGGCCGTGATGGGCACACCACAACGTCGCACGGCCTTGATCAACGGCCGGGCTTTCCTGGCGGGCGAGACCGGCCGGGTGCGGAAGGGCGGCGATTACGTGGAGATCAGGTGCGTGGCCATCGAGGCCGACTCCGCAACCATTGAAGTCCTGGCCGGTGCGCGCCGCGAAGTGCTGCGCCTCACTCCGGCCGCCGCCCGCTAAAACCGGATGGGGTCGTTCATCCGGCCGCATTGCGGACAGCGGGAGAGATCCACATCGGCATCATCCGTGTAAACCGCGCTGCAATCCGGACAGCGGAAGATGGAATCCTCGGATTGCAGCGGCGCGAACCGCCGCGCGCGGCGGGCGGAATACCAGGCGAGGAAAGCGACGCCTCCCAGGGCGAGCGCGGTGTAAGTGAGAATGATCGCCTCGATGCTCATTGAAGCTGGACCGGTGCCGGGACCGGCGTTTCGGCGGGGGCGTTGGTGGCGGGGGCCGGCGGGGGTGAACGGGTCCACCAATGAATGGTGACACGGGCCCGCCGGAGCTCCGCGAAGTCATCGCCATCCGTGCCGGGATCCAGCCCCGGATCGTTCACGAATTTCAACTGCTGCGCCAGATCGAGGGCGAGACGGTCGGCCGTCTCCAAACCACTGGACCCACCGGGTGCCAGCGCGGCCCGGAACACCCGTCCGCGCCGGTCCACCCACAGCGATACGTGCGAGGGTGCCAGCACGTCGGCGTGCTCGATCACGGGCAGCTCCGGTTGAGTCACCAGGTCGGCAGGCGCAAGTTCCCCGGTGAGCACCAGCCGGGTGGCCGGTTTGGGCCGCTGGGTCTCATCCAGCGGCATGCGGGGCTCCCGCGGCCGGGTGAGCCGGTCGGATACAAAGGTGCGCGCCGGTTGATTGGTTGCGTCAAACCGCTGGAACTCCGTCAGCAATTCCTCCGGCTTCAACCGCAGCCATTGCGGTGGATTGGTCCAGCCCGGTGCACGGTGTTGCAGCGGGCGCACTTCCAGCCAGGCCGAGCCGGAGAAGCCCTCCCGGCTGGGCAGCACGAACAGCGTCGGGTTGTTCTGCTTCAACAGGGCCGCCAGCTCCGGGCTGATGCCGGCGGGGGCCAGCCGCGCGTTGAGCGGCCGGTGTTCCGTGCGTGGGACCAGCGGCGCCCGGTCGGAGATCTGCCAGCTCAACGCCAGTTGCCCCAAAAACAGCACGGCCACCGTGATGGTCCAGCGCCGGGGTGACCAGCGTTGCTCGGCTGGGGGCTGGCCGTTCATGGCACCGTGGCTTGTGGCTGCACGGTCAGGAGTATGTCACGGATGCCCGCCTCGCGTGCCGCCAGGCTGAGTTCCGTCCAGGCACCGAGGCTGACGCCGCGATCCGCCTGCACGATCAAGGTCACGGGATGCCCGGCCGCCGTGGCCGCCCGCGCGAGCAGTTCCCGGAGCATCCGGGGCTGGCCGGCGGGCAGCTCCCGGTTGTCGAAATAGAGTTTTCCCTGCCCGCTCATCACGATGGTCAGGGCGGGCCCTTGAATCCCGGACAAGTCGGCCGCCTCCGGCAGGGCGATGGGGATGCCGGGCACGAAGGTGATGTGCTGGCGCAGCATCACAAACAGGAGCAGCAGGAGAAACACGCCCATGAACGGGGCCACATCCAACTGGCCGCGGAAGATCTTGGCGTTGCGCGGCAGCTTCATGCGTGCGGTTCGCCTGTCACCAGGTTGAGGATGTCCGTCGCGGATTTTTCCATGTCGAGGACGATGGAGTTCACGCGATTGACCAGGTAGTTGTAGCCCGCGTAGCAGGGAATCGCGAGGGCCAGCCCGGCGGCCGTGCAGACCAGCGCCTGCCAGATGCCGCCGGCCATCGTGCCCGCATGGGCAAAGGGCCCCGCGCTCTGCAACTCACCGAAGATGTTGATGAAGCCCAGCACCGTGCCGAGCAGGCCGAGCAGGGGCGCGATCTGGGTGATGGTGGCGAGCAGGTTCAACCGCTCCTCCAGCCGGGGCACCTCCAGCAGGCCTGCTTCCTCCAGCGCCTCGCGGACGCCGTCGCGGCCGCGTTCGCGGTTCAGGATGGCGATCTTCACGAGCCGCGCGATCGGGCCGGGCGTCGCGTCACAGATCGAGATCGCTTCGATGATGTTGTCGCGCTTGAGCACGTTGCGCACGCCGTTGAGGAACTCGGTCGAGTTGATCTGGGCGCGGTGGTAATAGAGCCAGCGTTCGACAAACACCGCCACGGCCACCGCCCCGGCGAGCAGCAGAATCCACATGACCGGTCCGCCATCGGCAAGCAACTGGGGCTGCTCGCGTGGGACATCCGCGGCACCGAGCAGGGGCCCGGCAATCATTCCGACGCCGGCCAGCAGGAAAATCGACATGGCTGGGTTATAGGTTTTCACTTCGGAAACTTCAAAGGCGAAAGTGACGCCCGACCGACCGCGCACTCGCGCCTTGCTTCCCCGGCCGGCTTCCGCTTGCCTGCCGGCCGTGAAAACCGACGTTCGTTCGCTGCTCCGCGAGGAGCTGGAAGCCCGCTTCAAAGAGTGGCGCGTGCCCGCCTATCGCGTCACGCAGTTGCTTGCGTGGCTCTACGAGCGCCGCGTCGCCACCTGGGACGAACTGACCAACCTGCCCAAGGCGCTGCGCGAACGGCTGGCCGCCGAGTTTTCGCTGATCAAGCTCGAACTCGTCCGCCAACAGGGCGCGCGCGACACCACGCGGAAGTTCCTCTGGCGGCTGCCGGATGGCGCGCTGATCGAGAGCGTGTTGATCCCCGCCAACCCCGCGCTCTACAGCGAGGCCAGCGACCGCCAGACCTTGTGCGTCTCGACGCAGGTGGGTTGCGCGTATGGTTGCAAATTCTGCGCGAGCGGACTGGACGGCTGGAAACGCAACCTCGGCGTCGAGGAGATCGTCGGGCAAATCCTCGCGGTGGAACGGTTGGCCGCCAAGGAATCGTCCCCGTCCTCGAACGAGGCGAACGAGCCGCCGGATGAATCGATGACGAAGACGACGGCGAGGACGATTACGAACCTTGTGTTCATGGGCATGGGCGAACCGCTGGCCAATTAC
>CAYXDZ010000313.1:0-4634 GCA_964463815.1 uncultured Verrucomicrobiota bacterium
CACGACCTGCGCCCGGTAGCTGCTGTTCGTGCTGACAAAGCCGCCGCCGTCCTGAAAGACCATGAACGCGGCGGGTTTGGTCGCGTCATATTGCGCCGGCACATAGACCCAGTAATCGCGCACCGTACCGGGGAAGATCTGGCTCTCCCACTTGAACGGCCCCTTCACCGTACCCTTCGGCACGCCGTCCTTCGGTTGGGAATCGGGACCGAGCGTGTAATCATCGGCGGCGAAGCTGGACGCGCCACCGACGAGCGTCGAAAAGGCAATCAGGGCAAGGGTACGGGAGCATGCGAAGCGTGGGTTCATGGCGGGAGAATTCCCAGTTCCGCGCCCGGAGTCAAAGTTTTCGCTTTCGCCGGCTCGCGCCCATGCCTAGCTTGCCCGGCCGGTGAAAAAGAATCCCAAGTCGCCCGTGACTCCGCCCGCGCCCGCGCCGATCCGCGTGGGCATGATCTCGCTCGGTTGCGCGAAGAACCTCGTCGATGCCGAGGTCATGCTCGGCACCCTGATCAAGGACGGCGTCGAGATCACCAACGACGCCGAGGCCGCCGATGTGCTCGTCGTGAACACCTGCTCGTTCATCGACTCGGCGCAGGAGGAGAGCGTCGATACGATCTTGGAATCCTCGGCCTTGCGCGAACACGTCAACCCCGGCCAGGCGCTTGTGGTCTCCGGCTGCCTGCCGCAACGGTTCAAGGAGGAATTGCCAAAGTTGCTGCCCGAGGTCGATGTCATCATGGGCATCGACCAGGTGGCGAACGTCACCGACCTCATCCGGCAGGCCGTCGAACACCGGCGCGCGAAGCGGGCTTCGCCGGAGCGGCGGCCTCCGGCACGGAGCGGTCAGAAGGTGAAGTCGCACCTAGCGAAACTCGATCAGCAGAAGGCTGCCCACACGCACGACGGCGAGCAATCAGTTCGCGGCACGGATCAATTCGGCCAGACGCGGCAACTCATCGCCGCTCCGCATTCCGCGCTCCGCACTCCGCACTCCGACGCTCCCATCGTCGATGTCGCAAGCCGACCGAACTACATTCCCGATTACGCCACGCCGCGCTTCCGGCTCACGCCGCGGCACTTCGCCTATGTGAAGATCGCCGAGGGCTGCAATCACCCGTGCAGCTTCTGCATCATTCCCCGGATGCGCGGCTCGCATCGCAGCCGCACGCAGGCCGACATCGTGGCCGAGGCGAAAGCGCTGATCAAAGACGGCGTCAAGGAACTGAACCTCATCTCGCAGGACTCGACGTACTACGGCCTCGATCTGCAACCGGATCATCGGCGCACGATCTCCTCGCCCGAGAAGTTCAACGCGCGGGCGAAAGCCCTGCCGGCCGACGCCACCACGCTTTGCACGTTGATCCGCGAGTTGAATGCCTTGAAAGGCGATTTCTGGATTCGCCTGCTCTACACGCACCCGGCGCACTGGACGGACGAACTCATCCAGACCATCGCCGAATCGAAGAAGGTCGCGCGCTACGTCGATATGCCGCTCCAGCACATCCACGAAGTCATGCTCGAGCGCATGCGCCGCGAGACGGGCCGGCAATACATCGAGGACTTGATCGCGCGCATTCGCGCCGGCGTGCCGGGCATCGCGCTGCGAACCACGTTCATTGTCGGTTTCCCCGGCGAGACGGACGCGATGTTTGAGTCGCTGCTCGAATTCATCCGCACCACGAAGTTCGAGCGCCTCGGCGTGTTCACCTACTCGCACGAGGAGGGCACGCGCGCCGCCGGGATGGCGACGCAACTCAGCGACAAGGTGAAGCAACGGCGGCGCGATCGCGCGATGGCCGAGCAGCACCAGGTTGCACAGGCCGTGTCGGAATCGTTCGTCGGCCGGACGATTCGCGTGCTGGTGGAGGGCGAAGCCAGCGCGAAGGAGTTGCAAAAGGCGAACGTGAGTTCGTGGGAGCACGGGCTCATCCGCGAAACCGACGCCGCGATGAAGCAACTCAAGGGCAGCTACCTCATCGCGCGCGGCGAGGCCGATGCGCCGGACATCGACGGCCGGGTCTATGTGCGTGGTAATCTGCCCGTCGGCAGGTTCGCGAAGGTGAAAATCATCGGGCACACGGATTACGATCTGATCGCCGAACCGGCGAAGTAACTATTGGTCGGTGCGCTTTTCTTTTCGGCACCAATTGGCAGTGTCGGGGTGGCCTTGCCTCGCTCGGGTGGGCAGGTTGTTAATGGATGACGCCAATTCAGGGAGTGGTCTCGGGCTCCGGCGGTGGCGGCGGCGGCTCTGCCTTGTACCACATCCAATCCTTGGTTTCCTCGAAACTGCGCTCCGGATCACGCCGGATCTCCGCGCTGAAATCGTGGACCGCCGTATGGCCATCGACGAACAGGACGGGGGAAATGAACTTCCGCTTGTCGGCGGACAGGGGAATCAACTCGGGATAGGACCGGGGCATCCAAGTGGCTTTGCTTTCGCTCGCCGGGGCATAATGCCAATGCATCAGGGTGCCCTGCCATTCCCGGGCGGGCGGTTCGTGCATGAGGATGAACTTGGCCGGGTTGGGAACCCAGTTCAACCGCTGCTCGGCAATGGTTCCAGCGACCAGCTTCTTGCTGCCATCCGGCCAGTCCCGCAGGTTGTTATCGAAAATCAAGCCCGTATTGTATTGGTAGCTGCATCCCAGCACCTCCCAGGCGGACGGCTCAATGGCGTAGTACTCGTTTCTGACAGGACAAAAGAACCTTTTTACGCCCTTGTCCTCGGGACAGCGAAATGTCTCTGAACTCTTGATGTATTCGTTCAAGGGGCGATTTGCAGCCGGGGTCATGTGAATTCTGCTAACGCCATTTCCGGTCCCCTGCTTTCCTCCAATGGTGAAAAAGGTTTCGGACTGCCAAACCCCGGTGTCATCGTCATTTGTCACATGAGAAGGTGGGAACTTCCCGTCATGATCATCGGTGTACATCATGAACCCCGCCCCGATCTGGCGGAGGTTGTTCAAGCAGACGGTCATTTTTGCCTGGGCTTTGGCCCGCCCCAAGGCGGGCATGATCATGGCCGCGAGCACGGCAATAATGGCGATGACAACCAGCAGTTCGATCAGCGTAAAGCCTTGACCGGCAGGGTGGTATCGGTTTCCGAATGCTTTCATACATTGACTCCTTGCGGTTTGGTTTTGTGTTTGGACATGGCACCAGCAATTGACTCACGTTGAAACTCTCAATCCGCCAGCACCGACTCACTGGGACAACAGCCCATCCCGCATCCAGTTTGAGTTTGTGGCTGAGTTCCGGTCGTTCTTCCCCTCTATTGCCGTTGCGGGCAAAAACCTTACAGGTTTTATCAAAAATCTTCGCCGCCCAAACCGTCAGCCTCCACGCTTGCAGCGCCGTCGCGCGCCTCCTACTGTCCGCCCGTTCCGTCGGTTAACCCCACTGTTTACAAGCCATGTCCAAACTCCCTGAAGTCTCCCTCCGTCGCGGCGAACAAGACCGCATCAACGCCGGTCATCCGTGGATCTATCAAAGCTCGATCCAAAAGGTCGAAACCGCCGCCGATGGGGACATCGTGCTGGTGAAGGATTTTCGCGGTAAACAACTTGGGGTCGGCTTTTACAACTCCAAATCCCGCATCGCCGTCCGCGTGCTCTCGCCCGAACCAGTCGAGATCAACCAGGCCTTCTTCGAGCGCCGTATTCTCGCCGCACTCGAGGTGCGCCGGCGGCGCCTGCCCGAGGCCACCTCGTTCCGCGTCGTCAACGCCGAGAGCGACTTCCTCAGCGGCCTGATCGTGGACAAGTACGAGGACGTGCTGGTCGTGCAGACTTCCTCACTGGGCATGGACCGCCGCAAGACGGAGATCGTCGAAGTGCTCAAAAACATCTTCAGCCCGCGCGCGATCATCGAGCGCAACGAAAGCGCCTCGCGGAAGTTCGAGGGCCTGGCGGACAGCAACGGTCCCCTCGCGGGCGAGCTGCCCGGCCGGTTTCCCATCAAGCTGAACGGGCTCTCGTTCGAGGTGGATGTGCTGGACGGCCACAAGACCGGGCTCTATCTCGATCAACAGGTGAACTACGAACTGGTCGGGCGTCTCGCGCAGGGTGCCAACGTGCTCGACTGCTTCTCCTTCCTCGGCGGTTTCGCCCTCCACTGCGCCCGCGCCGGGGCCGCGAATGTTTACGGGCTCGACCAGAGCGAGGAAGCGGTGAAAGCCGCCGGGGTAAACGCTGCCGCCAACGGCCTCGCCGACCGTTGCAGCTTCGCGACGGCAAATGTCTTCGACTGGTTGAAGGAGCGTTCCCACACCGGGCCGCACGAGAAGCTGATTCCGCCCTACGACCTGATCATTCTGGACCCGCCGTCCTTCACCCGCACGCGCGAGGCGGTGCCGAATGCGTTGCGCGGTTACAAGGAGATTCATGTGCGCGCCTTCAAGCTGCTCAAGCCGGGCGGCATGCTGGCGACCTTCTGCTGCTCGCATCACGTGGATGCGACGACCTTCCGCGACGTGATTCTCTCGGCGGCGTATGACACGCGCAGCCTGTTGCGGCAGACGGCGATCTTCTCGCAGTCACCGGACCATCCCATCATCCCGATGATTCCCGAGACGGAATACTTGAAGGGCTTCCTTTTTGAGAAGGTGGGATAAGGAAAACAGGAATTCA
>CAYXDZ010000314.1:0-4625 GCA_964463815.1 uncultured Verrucomicrobiota bacterium
GGGCCGCGTAGAACCGGGCCAACTCGCGCACGGGCCCCCGCATCGTGCTGCCCGGCCGGGGCTGAAACCAGTTGCGCTCGCGGTTGAGATACGGATGTAATTCCACGGCGGGCGGGCTGGTTAGATGAATCAAGCCCATGCGCTGCCGATTGCTCGCCAACTCGGCGGCTGGCAAAGCCATCCACGAATCCGTCATCCCGCACGGGGCGCAGACTTCTTCGCGCACAAACTGGTCCGGCATCCGCCCGTCGAGGCGGCGGATCAGTTCGCCGAGGATGAACCACGAACCGTTGACGTGATAAGCGGCTGTCTCGCCCGGTGTTGAAGCCGGGTCCGGCGTCGCCGCACAAACCCGGGCAATGGCGGCGGCCCAGTCGAGATGTTCGGAAACCTTGTCCCCATCCCGAAAGCCGCCGGCATGCGTGAGCAGATGGCGAGTGGTGATGGCATCCTTGCCGTGCGACGCAAACTCAGGGATCACGGCGGCGACCGGTGTGTCCAGATCGAGCTTCCCCATTTCCCAGAGCTTCAGGATGGCGATGGCGGTCAAGGGCTTGCCGGCGGACAGCCAGGGCATCAGGTGCCCGGTGGTCAGCGGTTCACCCGGCCGGTTCTCGCCGACAGCGATATCCAGCAGGACGATTCCGCGTTGGATCACGGCAAGCTGCGCGCCCGGATGCAGGCCGGATTCAACCCCGCGTTCGAGGCAGCGCAAGGTTCGGGAGAAAGCACTCACACCCCGCGTTGATCCGGTGACCAGATGAGCTTGTGCATCTGAAGTTGAAACCGCACGGGCAGGGCGTCGGCAATGATGCGTTCGACGAGTTCTTGGCGGGTGAGGGGCGTTTGCCCGGCCGGGACAGGCTTGAGCGACTTGTCCTGCTGATGCGGCTGCAGCGGTGCCACCCACGAGAAGAGGATCGGGCAAATCGCCTCGGGCTTGTGCTCGGCCAGCACCGCTTTCGCCCACTCGTAATCCTCGACCGTGCCGAGGACGAACTTCACTTCATCGGTCGCTTTGAGTTGCGCAATGTTCTCCCAGCGGTTGCGCGCCACTTCGCCGCTGCTGGGACATTTGAGGTCCATGATGCGGCGCACGCGCGGATCGACTTTCGAAATGTCATGCGCGCCGCTGGTTTCGATCAAAACGGTAAAGCCGTCATCGCCGAGCTGCCGCATGAGCGGCAGGGCGTTGGGCTGAAGCAGGGGTTCGCCACCGGTGAGTTCGACGAGGGGCAGCCGGTGCGTGACGGAGCCGTGACGGGTGATGCTTGATGCGTAAGGTTGAGCCAGTCGGCGCACTTCGGCGAGGATGTCGTCAAGGCGTTGCCTGCGGCCCTCAGTGAAGGCATACGCGGTGTCGCAGTAGGAGCAGCGCAGATTGCAGGCGGTGAGCCGGATGAAGACGCAGGGCAGCCCGGCGAAGGTGCTTTCGCCCTGCAGGCTCAGGTAGATTTCGTTGACGACCAGCGTGTCAGACATCGGGCCGAAGGCTAGTGAACGCGCACGGCATTGCCACCAAAATGCTGCCAGCCGGCGGATGGTTCCTCGCCGCTTCCGGCCCCGAAAGGCGGCCTTTTCGGTGGTCAAAATTTTGTTTTCCAAGCCGGGAGCCTTTGCCTAGTGTCCGCCTTTCGTTCCGGACCCTCACCGGCCAGACCGACGATTCCAACCAACGTACCTGAATTATGCCACTGACACACACCCGCGAACTTTTTGCCAAGGCCTTGAAGGGCAAGTATGCCCTGGGCGCCTTCAACGTGAACAACATGGAGCTGCTCCAGGCCATCATCGAGGCCTGCGAAGAGGAAAAAGCCCCCGTGATGCTCCAGATCTCGAAGGGTGCCCGGCAGTACGCCAACCCGGTTTACCTCAAAAAGCTGATCGAAGCGGCGGTCAGTGTTTCGACCATTCCGATCGCGGTTCACCTGGATCACGGCGATTCCTTTGAGCTGTGCAAGGAGTGCATCGATGAAGGGTTCACCAGCGTGATGATCGACGCCTCGCATGATCCGTTCGAGAAGAACGTCGAAATCTGCCGCAAGGTCGTCGATTACGCGCACAAGCATAACTGCGTCGTCGAAGGCGAACTCGGCATGCTCGTCGGCGCGCAGCACGACGACGGCGAAGAAGGCGGCGCCTACTCAAAGGGCGGCTGCTACACGCACCCCGACGAGGCGGTGCAGTTCGTCAAGCAGTCCGGGGTGGACTCACTGGCCGTCGCCATCGGCAACAGCCACGGCGCCTACAAGTTCAAGGGCGAGCAACACCTCGATCTTGAACGCTTGAAGGCGATCAAGAAGGCGTTGATGGACGCGGGAATGGGGGATTATCCGCTTGTGTTGCACGGCGCTTCGAGCGTGCCGAAGCATCTGGCCGAGGAGATCAACAAGTACGGGGGCGCGATGGGCACCGACACGGCCGGCGTCCCGGAAGCCGACATTGAAATCGCGCGCCGCGTGGGTTGCACCAAGGTCAACATCGATACCGACCTGCGCATGGCCATGACCGCCGGCATCCGCAAGGTGCTCGCCGAGAATCCGAAGGAATTCGATCCGCGCAAGTATCTCGCCCCGGCCCGCGCCAAGGTGAAGGAGTTGGTCCGCCACAAGGTGAAGAACGTGCTCTGCTGCGCCGGCCAGGCGTTTGATTGATACGCTGCTGGAAGATTTGAAATGACGAAGGGCCGCCCGAAAGGGCGGCCCTTTTCTTTGGGGAACCGAGGGGCGGCCGGCTTCGACCCATACGAAGCCGCAACCGACGACAGAAGATTTATCCCGATCTCCGCTGTTGAACCTCACGCAAAGGACGCGAAGGGCGCAAAGCAAACGGATGGCAAAGAATTGTCACCTTCACCTGCCAGATGAAGTGGAAAAGTGGCGTGGACAGGCAAATTCTCTCCGCCGCCGTTGCGTTCATGGCGACCTTCGCGTGCGGCAATCGTGGCTTTTAGTTTTATTCTCGGTCCTGCGGGGTGATGTTTGCCTCGCTCCGCAGATGCTCCAGGTCTTCCGGGGGCACGCAGAACAACACGCGGTACAGACACCAGCCGAAAACCGCCGTCACGGTGCCGACGGAGAGAATCATGGTTAGCCAGCCACCAGTGCTCATGTTTTGTCCTTGGTTGATTCGGGATTGCGATCCAGTCGGTGTTTGCTGCCCGCCACGAGGACGAGGGTGAACAGCACGACCGCGCCGATCAAAGCCACGCTCATGCGGGCGGCCTGATTGGGCTCGACGCCGGGGCCGCCAATCAGGTCGGTGATGATTTCCGCGCGTTGAAAGGTGCCGGTTTGAAAGTCATACCCGACCACGTTGATCAGGGCGAACATGATGAAAATGGCGAGCAGGTAGAGCGGGCTGACGAACTTGATCACAAATTTCATGAACCGGGGCAGGCGGATTTCCGCGCCACGGTGCATTTCCGTAAAACCCTTGTCCACGCCGAGCACCCAGCCGAAGACGATCACCTGGATGGTCGCCAGCACAAACAGCATTAGCGTGCCCACCCAGAAATCCACCGTGCCCAGGGCCTTCATGTCTTTGCTGACATACACGATGAAGATGCAGCCCAGCGAGGTCACGAGGCCAAGCAGCGCGACCGATTGCCGGCGGTTGATGGGGAGCACTTCTTCGAGGAAGGCGATGCCGGGTTGCAGCATGGAAAGCGAACTCGTCACGGCCGCGAGAAAGAGCAGGAAGAAAAACGCCGCCCCAAACAGGTTGCCCAAAGGCATCTGCGAGAAGACCAAAGGCAACACGTTGAAGCCGAGTCCAAAGGTGCCCATGCCCGCGATGCCGGCCGCCCCGAGAAACACGTAGGCGGCGGGGATGCTGATCAGACCGCCCAGCGCGACTTCGCAGAATTCATTCGCACTGCTCGCACTCAGACCGCTGAGCACGACATCGTCCTTGTTCTTCAAATAGCTGGCGTATGTGATGATGACGCCGAACCCGACGGAGAGGGAGAAGAAGATCTGACCGGCCGCCGCGAGCCAGAGCAGCGGGTTGGCCAGTTGCCCCCACATGGTGCGGGTGTCGATCCGCAGGGTGCCGCCGGCCGCCGCGACTTCCGCCTGGCGGGCGGCCACCACCTCATCGCCGACAAGCACCTCCCGGTCGGTCCACTTGAATTCGCCGGGAGCCTGCGGTGCATCCGTGCGCTCCTGGAACACCAGCTGGGTCGGGTTCCACATGTAACCCAGACCATTGAGGATGTTCTGGTTGGGCTTGGCGGGATCGGGAGTGCCGAGCGTCAGGACGCGCACCAGGATGATCACGGCCAGAATCACGAGCGCGGGCATCGCGTATTTGCAGAACCATTCGATGCCCTTGGAAAGGCCGCGATAGACCAGGATGAAGTTCAGCAGGAAGACAAAGGCGAGGAAGCAGCCCACCTGGGTGACCGAAAAACCCACGGCCGAGCCATCCGCGTTCTGGCCCACAAACCGGGCGAAGAATTCCCCATACTTGGGCACGAGTTCGGACAGCGGCATGCCCGGTTCGCCGAGGTTGAGATTGCCCAGCATGAAATTCACGGAATACCCCAGGCACCACGCCTCGATATAGACGTAGTACATGTAGATCACCACCGGCACGATGACGCCCATCACCCCGAGGTAACG
>CAYXDZ010000315.1:0-4619 GCA_964463815.1 uncultured Verrucomicrobiota bacterium
ATCGCGCCCGGTGGCAACATCAACTACGTCACCGGCCACGCCATCTTCGAGGCCACGCACGGCACCGCGCCCAAGTACGCGAACAAGGACGTGGTGAACCCCGGATCCGTGGTGCTCTCCGGCGAGATGATGCTGCGACACCTCGGTTGGGTCGAGGCGGCCGACCTGATCCTCAAGGGCCTCAACGGCGCGATTGCCTCGAAGCAGGTGACCTACGATTTCGCCCGCCAGATGGAAGGCGCGACCGAGATCAAATGCTCCGCCTTCGGCGACAAAATGATCGCGCACATGTAGCAACTACCATCCTCCGAAAGTCGCATGACAAGAACCTGGGTTCTCCTCTGGTCAGCTCTTCTGTTGCTCGTCGTGACGGGGTGCGCAACCAATCCAGCGAGCGCCGCACACAAAGCCGGACTGAAATCGGTGCGGCTTGATGAGCACATCATGTATGAAGATGGCATGCGTTACGGAGTGGATCTTTCGGGAACAGGCAACTTGACCCAGTTTCTCGCTGCCCAACTGATGAATGCGGCGGGCGAGGGTGGAATCGAGCGGATGAGCAACTTGATGCGCTCCAATGAAATTGATGTGGTCACTCTTGTTCGCGAACGCACTCAACATCACTTTCAGTTCGTAAACGGACTTGAGCTGGTAACAGAAGGCGGCGACGGGATTCTGGTGCTGGCCGTCAAACAGCATGGGTTTGGCAGCCCCACGCTCAAGCTTGCCAAAAAAGCCCCGTTTGTGCTGCTGGGTGCCGCGATTCTGGACCGCACTGGCGAACGCGTCTGGAAGGGTCACACGGGACCAACGGACCTGACTTCCAAGGCCATTGGCGCGACTTGGGAGCAATATGAAGCCGACCCAAACCGCCTGCGAGAGGACTAGATCAAGCAGATTGATCATGTTCTGGCCGGGCTCTTTCCAAAAGCTGATGATAAACTCCTGAGCAATTGACCGAAGTCACCGACGGACATCGCTCGAGAGGCGACGCACCTGTCATCCGAAAAGCGTTGTCGCCGCTGCGCTCAGCCACTGCAATCCAAGACCTGGCGGCTACCAGGCGGGCCTTTGATCTTCGCGGCCTTCCAGCTCCTACGCCGTCGCCTGTTCAGTTTCGCCAAGTCCGCCCTGCTCTGCGAAACTATTGAGCAACACCTTGGAACCGCACTTCAGTTTCAAAGACTTCGCCGCATTGCCAGTGTTGACGGCGATCTCCAGCAAGCCGCTTGAGCCGATCGCCGCCACGGGCTTGCCACACGGCACATCGGCGTAGCATTCACGGAGCGGCACGGACTTGCCGGCCACGATGACCTTGGTCGCGCCACTCGCGAGCACCCGGCTGGCGGGCAGGTTGGTAATCGCATTACCGAAGTGGTCGAGGTGGACGACTTCCCCGCGCAGGCCCGATTTGGTGGCGATCGGTTCCGGCCAGGCGAGTTGCACGAGGTCATGCACGCGCGGACCGAACTGACCGGCGGGCACGCCGCGACTCAGGTGCGCCGCCGCCGGAGCGAAGATGTCGCGACCGTGGAACGTGCGGCTGACCTCGGTCAGTTGAAACTTGGGATGCTCCAACCGGTGAATGGAGCGCAGCCGCTCGCCGCGCAGCGCAAAGCTGAACACGCCGTTGTCAGGCCCGACGAAGAAGTAATTCTCCGTCTCGATCACCACGCCGACCCGGTCGCTGCCGACGCCGGGATCGACAACCGCCACGTGAATCGTGCCGGCCGGGAAGTAGCGATACGCCGCCGCCATCGCAAACGCGCCCGCCCGGATGTCGCCGGGCACAATGCCGTGCGTGAGGTCCACGATCGGCGCGTTCGGCGCGACGCGCAGGATGACGCCCTTCATCGTCCCGACGAACCAGTCAGCGAGCCCGAAGTCGGTGGTGAGGGTGATGGCTTTCATATTTGGGGGGACGGTTTGAACCTGAATCCCGAAGTTGTGCCCGCGAAGCACACGAAAGGACACGAAAGAGAAAGGCGCTGAAGAGCGAGGATCTGGAAAAATTCCTTCCGGAGTTGGCTTCCCCTTCCAGGGCTCCCCTTTCGCGCTTGTTCGCGTGGTTGGCGGAAATTCATTTCGGAGTTCGGGTTGAACCGCGAATGGTCACCGGGGCTGAAGAGGTTCTACGCGAATCTCACGAATTAGCGCCAATTGGTGAAATGCGCGTCGACTTCCTTTACGCTTCGGATTCGTGTCGCTTCGTGTTCATTCGTGGTTTCTCAGCCGGCTGACGGCTTGATCGAAGGCGCGCGCACGGGCAAGGGCGGCAACGCTTTCTCCATCACGCCGTTCGCCTTGGGCCAGAGTAACAGCGCCTCGATGATCATCCAAACTTCGAGCGCGAGCATCAGCACCGCAACGCCCACGAGGACGAACTGGCCCTTGTCCCACCAACGCGCGAGATCCGTCAGCAACGCCCAGGCGGGCATGATCAACATGAATACCATCGGCACGGCGGTGCTCCAGATCGGCAGCTTGCGCCGCCAGAGCCAGAACGTGACGACCAGAAACGCCAGGCCGCCGAGCAACTGGTTCGTCGCGCCGAACAACGGCCAGAGGATCAATCCGCCCTTGCCGATCGTGTCCCACGCCCACGGGTCGCCGGGCCGGGGAAAGAGCGCGAGCGCGAAGGCGGTCAACACCGCGAAGAGCGTCGCGCCGTGGGCGTTCGTGAGCCAGGTGAGGGGGTTCCAGGAATGGCTCTTCACAACTTGCCCGCGATCGAACTCCGTGTTGTAGCCCTCCGCCGCCAGCGCGGTGGGCGAGATCTTCGGCGCGAACGTCGCCGCCAGTTCCTGAATGACGTAGCGTTGCAGGCGCGTGGCGGTGTCGAGCGTCGTGCCCGCGAAGCTGGCGACGAGCACGCCGATCAACGCGGTGGCCATCACGTGGTTGATGCCCATCGCTTCGAGGAAGTTCGCCGCCCCAACGACGAACGCGCCGATGGCCGTCGAACTGGCCACCGTCCAGTCCGAGTAGAGACTCGCCCACAACTCGGGTCCGGCGAGCGTGCCGAACTTCGCCGGCCAGCCGAAGCCGATGCCGGCCGCGACCGCGATGATGACGAGCGTCGCGAGGAACCCTTCGAGCAACATCGAGCCGTAACCGACGAACTGCGCGTCCGCCTCTGACTTGAGCTGCTTGCTGCTGGTGCCGCTCGAGACGAGGCAGTGGAAGCCGCTGATCGCACCGCACGCAATCGTCACGAAGAGAAATGGCAGGATGGGCGGGGCGTTCAGCGGACTTTGGTTGATCATCGGCGCGACCAATTCCAGCGACATGCGGCCGGCTTCGGGTGTCGGCGACACACCGCCGATGAAGGCGGCGACGATCAGGCCCACGACGACCAAGCCCAGGGAGCTGATCAATTGCAAGCTGTTGATGTAATCGCGCGGCTGGAGCAGCACCCACACGGGCATGACCGAGGCGAAGTAGCAGTAGGTCAGCAGGATGCCCGCCCACACCCAGACCGGCCACTTCGCCAGCGCGGCGTTCAACGCTTGAATCGATTCGCCCAACCAACCGCCGGTCCATTCAAGTCCCGGGCACGCCGCGCCGAACCACACCGTGAGATACATCAGTCCGAGCGCAATGATCGACGGCCAGAGCAGATCGCCGCCGCGCCGATGCACTTTCACGCCGATCCAGATGGCGATGGGGATTTGCAGGAACACCGGCAGGATCGACTCCGGGAACGCGACGAAGACGTTCGCGATGACGAGGCCGAAGATCGCCAGCACCACCCAGAGAGCGAACAGCAGGATGAAGAGGAAGAGCAGGCGCGTGCGAGGATTGATGACACGACCGGCGATTTCGCCGATGGTCATGCCGCGATTGCGCAGGCTGACGACCAGCGTGCCGAGGTCATGGACCGCGCCGATCAGGATCGAACCGAACACCACCCACAACAACGCCGGCAGCCAGCCCCACATGATCGCCAGCGCCGGCCCGACAATCGGCCCCGTGCCCGCGATGGACGTGAAGTGATGCCCAAACACGATGCTCTTCGCCGTGGGCACGTAATCGCGGTCGTCGTTGAGCTGTACGCTGGGCGTCTCGGCGGTCGCGTCGAGTCGGAAGAGCTTTTGCGCCAGCCAGCGCCCGTAGGTGTGGTAGGCGATGATGAAGCCGACTCCGGCAAGCAGGGCGATGAGCAGCGTTTGCATGGCGACACAACCGGCAGTCGGGCGTCAGGCACAAACTGCCGGTGGCTGAATGGCGGGCATTGTTAACGCCGACCAGCTCCGGGTTCAATCTTCCTTCCAACGCGGCAAGATTACCCTTTGGAGGGGCGGATTATCCGCCCGGTTCGCGGAACAAGCTGCGACCGGTCGAGGCGGATGAATCCGCCCTTCCGATGAGGACACTACCCCGCCAAGCGGCTCGTTGACGAAAGGACCGGCGGCCGCTTAGTTTGCACGCCATGAAGACGGTAAGCATTGAAGAGCTGCACGATCAGACCGACCGGGTCATCAGCCAGGCCGCGCGGGACACGCTGGTCGTGACGCGGAACGGGCGGCCGCAAGCCATCTTGAAGCCTTATCCGGACGAAGCCTCGCTGAAGCAGTATTGGGCAGAACGGGAACGAATTCTCGCTCGCGTGCCTGAGA
>CAYXDZ010000316.1:0-4596 GCA_964463815.1 uncultured Verrucomicrobiota bacterium
AGCGTTGACTCCATTTCCAATTCCGGATTTCCGGCAAATCCTCGCCATGCGTCGCGATGTATTGCTTGTGTTCGATGAGTTTGTCGCGCAGAGCCTGCCGGGCGTGGGCGGCTCTGGGAGCGAGTTGCGGCACGCGGTCGATCACATCCACGACGAGATGGAAGCGGTCCAGATCGTTCAGCACCACCATGTCGAACGGCGTCGTGGTCGTGCCTTCCTCCTTGTAGCCGCGCACATGAAGGTTCTTGTGATTCGTGCGCCGATACGTGAGCCGGTGAATCAGCGTCGGATAGCCGTGAAACGCGAAGATGATCGGTTTGTCGGTCGTGAAGAGCGCGTCAAACTCCCGGTCGCTCAAACCGTGCGGGTGCTCGCTTTCCGGCTGGAGCTTCATCAAGTTGACGACGTTGATCACCCGGACTTTGAGCTCCGGGAATTGTTCGTGGAGCATCTCAACGGCGGCGAGTGTCTCCAGCGTGGGGACATCGCCGGCGCACGCCATCACGACGTCGGGTTCGCCGCCCTGGTCATTACCCGCCCATCCCCAGATGCCGAGGCCGGCGGTGCAGTGCTTAATGGCCGCGTCCATGTCGAGCCACTGCGGCGAGGGCTGCTTGCCCGCGATGATGACGTTGACGTAATTGCGGCTGCGGAGGCAGTGCTGGGTGACGGAGAGGAGGCAGTTGGCGTCAGGCGGCAAATAGACGCGCACGATCTCGGCTTTCTTGTTCACGACGTGGTCAATGAAGCCGGGGTCTTGATGGCTGAAACCGTTGTGGTCCTGCCGCCAGACGTGTGACGAGAGCAGGTAGTTGAGCGACGCGATGGGCCGCCGCCATGGAATGTGGCCGCACACCTTCAACCACTTGGCGTGCTGGTTGAACATCGAGTCAATGATGTGAATGAACGCCTCGTAACAGGAGAAGAAGCCATGGCGGCCCGTGAGGAGATAGCCCTCAAGCCAGCCCTGACATTGGTGTTCACTCAACATTTCCATCACCCGGCCGTCGGGCGCGAGGTGGTCGTCGTCCGCGAACCGTTCGGCGATCCAGGTGCGGGACGTCACCTCGAGCACGTCCTGCCACCGGTTGGAATTGTTCTCATCGGGACTGAACAGCCGAAAGTTACGGCCCGCGAGATTCTGCTTCATCACGTCGCGGAGATAGCGGCCCATCACGCGCGTGGCTTCGGCTCGCACCGCACCGGGTTGGGGAACTTTGACTGCGTAGTCGCGGAAATCCGGCAGGTGCAAATCGCGCAGCAGGAGACCGCCGTTGGCATGCGGGTTGGCGCTCATGCGGCGCTCCCCTTTCGGAGCAAGGTCGGCAAGCTCGGCTTTCAAGCGACCGGTCTGGTCGAAGAGTTTTTCCGGGCGGTAGCTTTTCAACCAGCGTTCGAGGATTTTGACGTGGCCGGATTTGTCCATCTGGCCCATCGGAACTTGGTGCGACCGCCACGAACCCTCGGTGCGTTTGCCGTCAATTTGCTTCGGCCCGGTCCAGCCTTTCGGCGAACGCAAGATGATCATGGGCCAGCGCGGCCGTTCCGTGACGCCGTTCTTGCGCGCGCGGGACTGGATGCGCTGAATTTCGGCGACGGCCTGATCAAGGGCGGCCGCCATGCGCTGGTGCATGTCCATGGGATCGTCGCCTTCGACAAAAACCGGCAGGTAGCCATAGCCTCTGAACAACTGATCGAGTTCCTCGTGGCTGATCCGCGCGAGAACGCAGGGGCTGGCAATCTTGTAGCCGTTGAGGTGCAGGATGGGTAGCACCGCGCCGTCGTGCGCCGGGTTGAGAAACTTGTTCGAGTGCCAACTCGTGGCGAGCGGGCCGGTTTCCGCCTCGCCATCGCCCACGACGCACGCAACCAGCAGGTCGGGATTGTCGAACGCCGCCCCGAACGCGTGGGACAGCGCATAGCCCAGTTCGCCGCCTTCATGAATCGAACCGGGTGTCTCCGGCGCGACATGGCTCGGAATGCCGCCGGGGAAGGAGAACTGTTTGAACAGCCGCCTCATCCCCGCCTCGTCTTCCGAAATCGTCGGGTAAACCTCGCTGTAAGTTCCCTCCAGATACGCGTTGGCCACCAAGCCCGGCCCGCCATGCCCCGGACCGGTGATGTAGATCGAGTTCAGGTCGTGCTCCTTGATGACACGGTTCAGATGCACGTAGATGAAGTTCAGCCCCGGGGTCGTGCCCCAATGACCGAGCAGTCGCGGTTTGACGTGCTCCAGCTTCAACGGCCGCTTCAGCAGCGGATTGTCGAGCAGGTAAATCTGGCCGACCGAGAGGTAATTCGCCGCGCGCCAGTAGGCGTCCATCTTGTGCAGGAGGTCGGGCGACAGGGGCTGGCTCTTCTTCTTCATGTTTCGCATAGATCACCGTTTTCTGTTTCGCCCCCACCCAAGAGTGGCGGCTATATGAGTTGTTTTCACTTCAAGATCAGGCGGGCGGGCGGAGCGCGGCGCGCTTGGAGGCCATCACCGCCAGCAATTCGTTCCAGGATTTGACAAACGCTTGGGCGCCCTCGTCCTGAAGGCGGGTGGCCAGGCTGTCCACGTTCACACCGGCGCGGGCGAACCGCTCCAAAACCTGACCGCAATCGCCGCCGTCCGCCGGCAGGCCCGGGCCGATTTCGCCCAGGTCGGCGAGGGCTTTCAAGGTCGCCTCGGGGAGGGTGTTCACTGTGAACGGAGCGGCCAGCGCCTCTGCATAAAGAATGTCGGACGCGTTGGGATCCTTGGTGCCGGTGCTGGCCCATAGCAGGCGTTGCGGCCGGGCACCGGCGTTATAGGCGCGCTGCCACCGCGGATTGCTCAAGAGGGCGAGATACGCCTTGTAAATGCGCCCGGCGACGGCGATGCCGAGCCGGTTGTTCAACGCCTCCGGAACCTGACCCGCCACGGCGACATCCCAACGGCTGATGAACACCGAGGCCACCGAACCAACCTGGGGATTCAGTCCGGCCTCGATGCGTCGTTCGATGCCGCGAAGCCAAGCCTCGGCAGCGGCGACGTAATGCTCGCGGGAGAAGAGGAGTGTCACGTTCACCGGCACGCCTGCGAAAATCGCCTCCTCAATGGCGGACAATCCCTCCTTGGTGCCCGGGATCTTGATGAACAGGTTGGGGCGAGCCGCCCGGGCAAAAAGATCCCGGGCCGCCCGGAGCGAGCCGGCCGTGTCGCGCGCCAGCAATGGCGATACCTCCAGCGACACCCATCCGTCCACCCCGTTGGTGCGCTCATGCAGCGGTCGGAACAGGTCGGCGGCCCGGGTGAGATCCTCCAGTGCCAGATCCAGAAAAAGGTTCTCGTCGGACTTCCCCCCCTCACCTTCCCGGCGCATCGCCTCATCATAGGCAGCGCTGTTCTTAAGGGCGTGATGAAAGATCGTTGGGTTTGAGGTCAGCCCGCTTACGGACCATTCATCAATGTAGCGTTGGAGCGTGCCGTGGTTCAGCAGATCGCGCGTTATGTTGTCGAGCCAGATACTCTGGCCCAGCTTGTGCAGAAGTTGAGTCGCTTTCATAAAGTCCTTTCGGAATCGGTCGCTGGGCAGAAACGCAAAACCGATCGGGCAATCATCAGTTCTTCGTCCGTGTGAATGACGCGCACCGAAGCCCGGCTGGCGTCCGTGGAAATCACACCTGCGGTTTCCGCATTGCGCGACGGGCTCAGTTCAACGCCGAGGAAGCCCAATCCTTCACAAATGCGGGCGCGGATGACCGGCGCGTTCTCGCCGATCCCGCCGGTGAAGACGAGCGTGTCCAATCCGCCGAGCGCCGCGGCGAATCCGCCGATCCATTTCTTCACCTGGTAACAAAAGAGCGCCACGGCTTCGGCCGCGCGTGCGTCAGTGGCTTCGCGCTCCAACAAGTCGCGCATGTCGGCACTGGTCTCCGACACTCCGAGCATACCCGATTGCGAATTGACCATCTCGTTGAACTGTTCCGCATTCATCCGCTCCGTCTGGGCCAGATACCAGGCCAATCCCGGATCGAGATCGCCGGAACGCGTGCTCATCGGCACGCCCGCGGCGGGGGTGAAACCCATGCTCGTATCCACCGGCTGGCCCTCCTGCACTGCGGCCAGACTCGCGCCATTGCCGAGATGCGCGAGAACGATGCTCCCGCGCGCCGCCTGTTCGCCGGCAACACGTTTCAACTCGTCCATCAGAAAAGCGTAGGACAGCCCGTGAAAGCCGTAACGTCGGACTCCCTTCGCCTCGAATCGGCGTGGAATCGGGAGGAGTTGTGCCACGCGAGGCAGATCATGGTGGAAGGCGGTGTCGAAGCAGGCAATCTGCGGCAATCCGGGAAACCTCCGGCCAAACGCCTCGATCAAGGAGATCTCCCCCGGCAAATGTTGGGGATCGAAAGGTGTGAGCCGATGCAGTTCCTCGATCATCTCCGGCGTGATCCGCTGCGGCTCATTGTATTTCGGCCCGCCATGCACCACCCGGTGGCCTGCTGCGACCAAAGAGTCGCGCCCGCAGTGATCTTCAACCCAGTCCATCAAGATTTCCGTCGCGGCCGCGTATTCCGTCGCTTTCACCGGTCGCGAAACGTCGCCAGCCTCGGTCTTGCTCCTGACCG
>CAYXDZ010000317.1:0-4585 GCA_964463815.1 uncultured Verrucomicrobiota bacterium
AGTCTGCCACCGCAGGAGATGGATGGCTACGACTTTATTTAATACGCTCTAAATTGGCCCTAAGATTTTGCGCCGTTCCCGGCTTCCGGATTTCTCGCGGGTTGCGCTCCTGCGCTCGCACGTAAGGCGGTTCGTTATCTCCGGCGGGGGTTGGTTCGTTCTTGGGCTGGCCTTGGAGGTCTGGCTTGAGCTGTGGGCGCGTTTGAGGGTTGGGGTGGTGTGTCCGGGTGGTTCGGAGCTGTGAATCGATTCTGGCGCGACTGCGTTCGGCAATCTGTGATGCGTGCGGGGGTGGTCCAGTTCCTCGACTCCTTGCCCTGCCACCCTCGTCACCCATGCGGAGACTCGGCCCACGTCCTTATCGTCGCGTGGCGGACAGCGGGGGCGGTTCAGTCTTTCACAGGAACGAGCGGCCGGTCAGTGGCTGGCTTGACGATATGTAAGTTTCCAAGCCCAAGGAATTGCTGCAACGAATGCTTTCTCCAATGCTCATCCTCCGGATCGTGGATATCCGATGCACTAGAGATGTTCGCCCGTGCGCAAAAACAGGCGCCCGGCCGCCAGGGCGGGAGTCGCGTAGGTATGTTCAGCGAGGTCATTGGTGGTGAGGGGACGGAAGGTGGTGAGCGGGATCCAAAAGCGGAGAGCGGAAAGCAGAAAGCGGAAGGCCGAAGGCAGATGGGACCCGCCTTCACAGGAATTTTTCGGCGCGGCAGGCGAGGACGATGGGATGCATCAACGAAGGGGCATTGACTAGCAGGCCCGAAGCTCATTCGCCCACTCTCGCGCCCGTCGTCAACGCGGGCCTTCGCTCCGGGGAAGGGTCTTTTGGCTCATAGTTGTTTGACCTCAACCCATCGTCCAACAGGAGTCCCGCGCCGCTTTGATCTCCCCCCCGCCTACCTTCGATTTTGTGACACTGTTGCGACACGAAATGCACGCTTTCTTGCAACTTGGTGCGCTTAGCCCTACAAACAGCCAACGCGAGCGACTCAAATAATCATCAATGATGACGCGGGTTTCACCCATCATGGCGCAAGTTGGCGCACCACCAAAAACCGCCCCGTTTGGCTTCGACCCCCTCCATCGGCACCACCCAAGCAGCAGCCTTCAGAAATCGAGAGCCCCAATGTCCTCCGCTTCTTGCAGACCACCCCTGCGCCCTTTCCCAAGGCGACTAAGAGTTTTTTCCCCAACTTTACGGGCCGTCCCCACCGTACTCGCGTTGCTGGCGCTGGTCGTTTTGACGGCCTGCTCAACTTTCCCCAAGGCAAACCAAACCGGGCCCTGGAATCTGCACGAGTTGTCGAAAACGCCCGCGGTTACGTGGGGCGCGGCGACCGGCCTGGTTCAGCAGTTGTATTACGAAGGCGAACCTTTTCAGGGAAAGCCCACCCGAATTTTCGCCTACCTGGGACGCCCGGCGAATCCAGAATCCAAACGGAGTCCCGCGATGGTGCTGGTGCATGGCGGCGGTGGGAAGGCATTCAAGGACTGGGCGGAGCACTGGGCGCAACGCGGCTACGTGGCGCTGGCCATGGACCTCGCCGGCAACGGACCGGATGGCCGGCTGCCCGAGGGAGGCCCGGACCAGTCCGATGCGGTAAAGTTTCGCAATTTCACCACGGCCGAAACGCGCGACATGTGGACATACCACGTCGTGGCGGCGGTGGTGCGCGGTCATTCGCTACTGCGTTCGCTGCCCGAGGTTGATAAGAACCGCATCGGGATCACGGGCATCAGTTGGGGCGGTTACCTGACGTGCATCGTCGCGGGCATTGATACGCGCTTCAAGGTGGCGGTGCCGGTTTACGGCTGCGGTTTCCTCGGCGAGAACAGCGTCTGGAAGGACAGGTCGCTGGCGGCGATGACGCCGGAAGCCCGTGAGCTCTGGCTGCGCCAGTTTGATCCCGGCGAGTACGTCGGCGGCGTGCGTTTCCCGATCCTGTTCGTCAACGGCACGACGGACTTCGCTTATCCGCTGGACAGTTACCGGAAAACATATCGCCTGGTGCCGGAAAAATGGCGGCACGTGTCGGTGGCGGTGAACCGGCCGCACGGACACATCTGGACGTTTCCCGAAGTGGATGCGTTTGTCGGCAGCGTGCTGCGCGAAGAACCGCCGCTGGTGCGCATTGGAGCACTCCGGGTGGAAGGAAGCCGACTCTCGGCAAGCGTGGATCGCACGGCGGAGTTCAAGGAATTGACCCTGTGCTACACGACGGATTCAGGTATCTGGCAGCAGCGGAAGTGGCAGACCCTTCCGGCCCAAATTGAGAACGGCCGGCTGACCGCCGAATTACCGCCCGCCCGCCCGCTCGTCGCATTCCTGGCCATCCAGGATGACGCCGGCCGCCACATCAGCTCGGAACACATCGAGCTTGGCGCGCCATAGCGCCGCCTCCAACCCTGCGTCCGTTCCCAGACGCAGGGTTGCGAAACACGCAAGTCCTTCTTCCTCTAACCGGGTCCAAAATCCGTCTTGGATGGGTGGCCAAGGCGAGCTTAAGCTGGCTCATGCCACTGCCGCGATCCGGGTCATTCCATGCATTCAAGAAATTGCTGCGAGCCGCTCCGGCGCTGGGATTGGGAGGCGCGCTCGCCGTAAGCGCCCATGCCCAGGATGCCGCCAACTCCACCGAGCAACTCTTCAAAGATCAGGTTCAGCCGCTCGTCGCGCATTATTGCCTGGCTTGCCATTCCACCGGGAAACAGAAGGGCGAGTTGGATCTGGAACAGTTTCGCACCCTCGCCGAGGTGATCCGGCAACCCCGTCCCTGGCAGCAGGTGCTGGAGCAAATCGAACTCGGTGAAATGCCACCGAAGGACGAAGCGCAACCCACCGCCGGGGAAAGGGACCGCCTGTTGCATGGGGTAAAGGCGCTGCTCGATGCCGCCGCCCAGGTTCGCGCCGGCGACCCCGGCCCGGTCGTGCTGCGTCGGTTGAACAACGCCGAATACACCTACACCCTGCGCGATCTCACCGGCGTCCCGTCGCTGGACCCGGCCCGGGAATTTCCTGGCGACAGCGCCGCCGGTGAAGGGTTCATGAACACCGGCAACGCGCTCGTGATGTCGCCGTCGCTCGTCTCCAAGTATCTGGACGCAGCCAAGGAGGTCGCCCACCACGCGATGCTCCTGCCAGACGGTATTCGCTTCTCACCAAGCGTCACGCGGCGCGACTGGACGGAGGAGTTGCTGGCGGAAATCCGCGGCCTGTATCGCCAGTTCACCGATCAAGGCGGCGGCACCTCGGTGAACCTGCAGGGCATCCGGTTCGACACCAAGGACGGCGGCGTGCTGCCACTCGACAAATACCTCGCCGTGCTGCTGGAAGAACGCACGGGCAAGCGCGGGGCGTCCACGGTGCCGGCGGGGTTGAGTGCCAAATATCTCGCGACGTTGCGCACCATCCTTGCGGGAACGCAACCGAACCTGCTCCTCGACCCGATTCGCGCCCGCTGGCGGATGGCGAAACCCGGCGATGAAACCGCGCTCGCCGGGGAGATTTCCCAATGGCAGCACACCTTGTGGAAGTTCAATTCCGTCGGCCACATCGGCAAGCGCGATGGCCCCACGTCGTGGATGGAACCGCTGACGCCCATCGACTCGAAGCAGGAATTGCGTTTCAAGTTTCCTGCGGAAAGCGCAACACGGGAATGCACGCTCTACCTCAGTGCGTCGGATGCCGGCGATGGTAACACGGGCGACTTCGTGGTGTGGGAACAACCGCGGCTTGTCGCGCCCGGCCGGCCCACCATTCTTCTGAGTGACGTGCGGGAATTAAGCCGGGATCTGTCCACGCGCCGCGACCAGATATTGGCGGCCACAACCCGGTATCTCGCCGCCGCCGCCGAGGCGGAAGCGGGCATGACCAATCTTTATGCGCTGGCTCGCGACCATGCGATCGACGCCGGGTCGTTGGCGAACTGGCTCGATTACCTCGGTATCAGTTCTTCCGGGCCGGTGAAAATTGAGGGGCATTTCACCGACACCTTTACCAACGGCAACGGGTACGCTTTCATCGCCGGCTGGGGTTCCAGCGGCACGCCCAATCTTACGGCGAATTCCTCCGACCAGCAGGTCCGCATTCCAGGCCACATGAAACCGCACAGCGTCGCGGTGCATCCCTCGCCCCAACTCGCGGCCGCCGTGGGCTGGCGCAGTCCGGTTGCCGCTCGCGCGCGCGTGACCGCCACCATCCAGCACGCGCATCCCGAGTGCGGCAACGGCGTCACGTGGTCGCTGGAAGTGCGGCGCGGCATGAAGCGTCAACGGCTCGCAAGCGGCATCGCTCACGGGGCCAGGGCAGTGCAACCGGCACCGGTTGAAAACCTCGCGGTACGGCCCGGTGACGTGGTGTCCCTGCTGATCGGCCCCCGCGACGGCAATCACTCCTGCGATTTGACGGCGGTGGACCTGACGCTGACTCAGCTCGAGGAAGGCGGTCGTGAATGGGATCTGGCGAAGGATGTTTCACCCGACGTGCTCGCCGGCAATCCCCACGCCGACCGTTTCGGCAATGAAGGCGTCTGGCATTTCTACACCGAACCGGACCAGGGCGGTTCATTCGGTCTGGCGATTC
>CAYXDZ010000318.1:0-4584 GCA_964463815.1 uncultured Verrucomicrobiota bacterium
CAGCCCGTAACAAAGCGGCGTTTCATGGGGCCTCGATCAAGTAGTACACCGTCGCGGGTTCGAGCTCGAACGATCCGCCCGTGAAACGTCGGCTGGTTGTGTGTCCGTTCAAATCCAGCGGTGTCACTTTCAACCCCGTCGCGTCACTTCGCCGCAGGGCCACCCGGCCGGCTAGGGCCCGCATCCGCCACGGATCGGTGCCGATGTTCTGGATGCGTTTCACGCCGTCGCCGGCCGGTTCGGTCACAAAGCCGGTGGCCCTTTCCTCGGTCATTGCCTGAAGCAGCATGCGTTGGCTGCTTTTCAAAGGCCGGCCGTCGAGGGCAACCAGGATGATGTGCGCCAGGTCAAGCGGCGACTCGATGGTGACGTCGCCTAGGACGAACTCTCGTTGCGCGTTCAGGTTGCCGCTCACACCCTGGGCGGCGGGCGCGTTGATCGTCAGCACGCCCGGCCCGTAATGCAGTTGCAACTGGCCGTTGCTGGCGGTGACCCGTTGCCGCTCGCGATCCACGAAGGGCTTCAAGTCTTCCAATGTGGCTTGACCGGGTTCGTCCGTGAAGGTCACGCGGGTCTGGCCGGCAAAGTGAATGAGCGGATCGATCACGTTGCCGGGCTGCAGTTCGCTCCCCGCGGGCACATCCTTCGCCCGCAATTCATCGAAGGACGCCCCTTGCGGCATCGGCGTACCCTTCAGGGCTTTGAGGTCGTCGATGTTCAGCCGAAGGTCGGCAAGCACCTGGCCCGGCGCGATGAGTGCCTGCCGGTAGATCAGCGCCGCCGCCGGGAACTGGCCCATCAGCGCGGGCGACATCAAGGTCCACGGCTGCATGAAAAAGTTGGGTTTCACATTCCAGCCGGAACCGTCGAAGGCGAAGTGGACGGTCGCACTGCTGTCCTGCAACGCGCCGAACGCCGCAAAGTATAGCGGCGCTTCGCTGCGGTAACGGTTCGGCCGGTTCCACGTCGTCTCCGACAGCATCGACGGTAGGTGGTTGTATTTCACGTCCATGCCGGGATGCGTGAAAAGTTTCGGCCCGCCGGGCGACTCCGGATCGAACCGCAACGCGCTGCGGTCGGAATAAGTGTGGTCATCGCGGATCGACCACGCCGCGTGCTCGCCCCGGTGATTGCTGTTGAAGTAACCATGCCGGTCGATGAAATCGCCGACGGTATAACTCAGCTTCTCCAAGGGTCCGAGCACCTCGGCGCTGGCGGTCGTCCAGTTGCTCGCCGTGATGACACCCTTCACGCCCAGCGATTTCAGGAACGCGTACGTTTCCCGGTAGAACTCCGTCTGGCTCTCCAGCAGGAAGGCGACGGTGTCCCGGTCACGCGGCGTCTTTTCGTTGACGATGTTCCACAACGGCCGCAAGCCCACGCGGCCCGCCGCCGGTTCATCGCGTTCCAGCTTCAGTTGGTTCCATTTCGCAAACGCCGCTTCGAGGGAATCGTGACGCTTTACCAGCCAGTCGCCAAACTGCCGCTCGAGCGGGCGCAATTGCGGGTCCGGCACGTTCTGTTCGCTGAAGGTCCAGAAGAAGTAGGAGTCCTCGTTCTGCAGCTCGACGCCGAACAAGGCGGGCTCGTCGATCAACTTGCGGCCGGTGCGCTCGTCCGGCGTGAGCAGCAGGGCGCGCCACCATTCGCGATACTTTTCCTGAAACTCGGGATTGAAGAACAAGGCGGCGAAGGGGTGGCGGTTGCCGTCGTAACCCGCGAGCCACGGATGATCGGCGCGTGGCCGGAACCACAGCGGGAAATAGATCGAAAGATGCGAGTAAATACCCTCCGCCTTCATGGCCGCGATGATGTCGTGAACGTGGCGGACTTTCGCGGGATCAACCTCGCCGTCGCGGTCGAACACCGCGCCGTGGATGCGGACCATATTCACGCCGTATTTGGCGAGCAACCGCGCCTCGCGCCGGAGCTCCGCGGGCGTCCTGGCAGACTGCGAAGGCCCGTTCACCCCCCAGAAGCGAACCGGCTGGCTGGTGCCACCGTGAACGAACTGCCCGTCCTTGACGCCGATGAAGCCGCCGTCGCCAGCCTGCTGCTCGTTGAGCCAGCGCAGATCGATCACGCTGCGTGGTGAAAAATCGTCCGGCGGTGGATTGAAGGGAAGCCAGTTGTCCACGGGGGTCGCCGCCTGGGCGGTCAACGAGAAGATTACGAGGGCGGGCAGGAGCGGGTGAAAGTTCACGGAGAATGGACGGCGAATTGGGCGACGGGTTTCACCTCCAATCACGGCAGCACCTCGATGCGGAGAAAGTGTTGATGGCTAGTTGGCGGAAGTTCCACGACGGTTTGGGTGGCCTCGCCGGGACCGGCCTCCACGACGAGCGGCCGGCCGGGGGCGGTTTCAAGGTATTGCCAGGTGATCAGATCATCGGACCAGCGAAGGCGGTAGCGCTTCTGGGGCGTGCTGGACCAGCGCAACGTGGCGGTCGAGCCGGTGGTGGATTCCAATTCCACGAGGATCAGCCGGGACTCGGCAAGTTTGGGATGCGTGCCGGCGATAAATTCCTCGCGATTGCTCATGCCATCTTCATCGTAGTCAAGGAGCGCATCGGCGGGATCTTCCGGATCGAATCCGTATTCCGTTTCCCACGCGTCGCGCATGCCGTCGTTGTCCGTGTCCGGGCCGGGATCGGTGCCGAGTTCGAAGGAGTCGAGAATGCCGAGGTAGGAGCCGTCGGCGTTGAAGCCGTGCATGTCGAGGCGCAGGTATCGGCCGCGGATGGTGACTTGCGCGTAACCATGAAACAGCCCGCCGACAATCGGCTCGGGCGGCCCCAGCACGCCCACGCTGCTCTGGCGGGCGTACGTGCCGGGAACGTTCGCCGGTTGGCCGTTGTGTGTGCCGCCGATGAACATGTGCGACCAGTCGAACACCAGCGGTTCCGGGAAATCGAGGTAGCTGCCGCCGCCCGCGATGACGTAGTTCACGCCGTTGAGCAAGCCGCGCTCGTAGCCGTGCATGTGCCCGCTGAAACAGAGATCAACTTGATACTGCTCAAGGCGCGGAACGAGTTGCGCGCGCAGGGCGGCATTGCCATCAATCCAGCGTTCGCAATAGGGCGGGACATGCACAGCGACGATCCGGAAACGGGCATCGCGCGCCGCGGGCGACGAGAGCTGATCATCCAGCCAGCCGTTGGTGAGGTCATTGGCGGGATCGCTGGCGGAACGGTTGTTCACCTGAAAGTAATCCAGGCAGACGAAGAACACGCCCGAGTAGCTGAAGCTGAAGTTGCCGTAACCGGATGTGCGGACGGAAGGTGAGGCGTTCGTCTGCCATCGACTCGGCATGTCGGCGGCCAGCCGCAGCGGATGCGTGGGACTGCTGCCATCGTGATTGCCCCAGGCGATGAAGAAAGGCACGTGCGGGCCGAGCACGGCCGCCCAGCGATCCAGATGAGAGCTCTTAGTGCTGGAATAGCTGTCGCCGTCCTGCGCGTGATCGCCAATGCCGAGGCCGAACGCGACACCTTGATCCACCATGTGCTGCAACATTGTCTTGGCCGGCTCACAGGGATCAGCCTGCCAGACACCGCCGTTCGAAGTCTGCGTGTCGCCCAGCGCGCCGAACGTGAAATCCATCCAGCGTGCCGGCGCGGTGCGGAAGGTGGCATTCGCCGTCACGGGATCGCCGAGCGTGGAGGCGAGGCGATAGTGGTACCTGGTTTCCGCCGACAAACCGGTCAACACCGCGCGTAGAAAATAAGTGCCGCCACCGCTGGCCACCGATTCCATCGGCACTGAATCGCCGTAACTTTCATCGGTGCCAAATTGCAGCAAGAGCGGCACATCCTCGGTGAGTTCGCACATCACGACCATGTTGGTCTCGCTCATGTTTTGCAAATACGGCGGCGTCGCGAACACCACCTGCGGCACGCCCGTGTTGGTGATGGTCTGGATGTCCACCCAGTCGGAAGTCGCGCCGTTGATGTCACGCACACGGGCGCGAATCGCGAAGCTGCCGGGAAAGCTCCAGGCATGAGTCAAGAACTGCGCATTGCCGGGCGGACCAAAACTGCTCCACGTCGAAACCTTGCCGTCGCCCCAGTCCGCCTGGACTTGGACCAAATGGCCATCGGGATCGTCAGGATGAAATTCAAACTCCAGCGTCTCGCCCGTTGTGCCTTCTTCGGGGCCGGCTGGTTGGGCGAGCAGCGAGGGCGGTTGATTGTCAGGATCAGGAATCACCGCGATACCCGGGCCGCCGAGCGCCGCCACTTCCTCCGCCGTCAACGCGCCTTCAAAGATCGCCAGTGCGGCCACGTGCAGCGGAGCATTCTCCCCGTTGTCATCGCCAAAGAACAGAATGCCGTTCGGGCTGCCGGCCGGGAACAGGGAGAAACGTCCGTCCACGCCGCCATTGCCCGTGCCGGTGTGCGCGTGGAACAGCTCGCCATCCAGGTAGGTGCGGTATTTCCCGGCCGGCAGCGTCAGGTCGACCGTCAGCACCAGGCGGGTCCAACGGTCCTCGGGGAAGGCACTGCCGCTGTAGCCCATGTCGCCAACGCCGATCCGGTCGTCGCTGTTGCGGATGAAGTAGTCGGCATCGTTGTCCGTGGCGTT